>NZ_JAXCWG010000013.1:0-82288 GCF_034045195.1 Frigoribacterium sp. CFBP9030 | reverse complement strand
CCGCCGCCCCCGCCGAAGCCGCCGCTGCGGCCGCCGAAGCCCCCGCCGCCGCCGAAGCCGCGGCCCCCGCCGCCCCCGCCGCTGAAGAGCCCGCCGATGATCAGTCCGGTGACGATGCCGCCGAGATCCGCTCCGCCCGACCCGCGGCCCCCGCCGCCGCCGTAGCCGTAGCCGCCACCCCCGCCGAACGGCGAACCCTGCTGGTACGACGAGACGTCGGACGCGGCCTCGCTCGAGGCCGCCTCGGCGGCCTGGTTGGCCAGGTGGGCCTCGCCGAGGGCGGCGTCGCGGTCGACGGTGGCGAGCGAGACGGCGGTGGCCAGGTGCCGCTCGGCCTCCGACAGGCGCGTCCGGGCGCCGGGCCCCACGGCACCGCGGCGGGTCTCGATGAAGTCGCGGGCGGCGCTGATCCGACTGCGCCCGGACAGCAGGGCCTGATCGAGCGCGGCCTGGGCCCGACGCCGAGCGGTCTCGGCGTCGCGGACGGCCGCGAGGGCCGCATCGACCCGGGTGTCGGCGTCGTCGAGCCGGGAGAGCACGGCCAAGGGGTCGGCGGGGTTCTCCGCGGCGAAGCGGAGGGCGGCGTCGACCGTCGTGACCGTCGCCGCGAGGTCCACCCCGCGGGGAGCGGCCGAGGGCTCGAGGGCACGGGCCGTGTCGAGATCGGTGCGGAGCTCGGCGGTCAGAGCGCCGATCCGGCTCTGAGCCGTCGCCAGCGAGTCTCCTGCACGATCGACGGCGTCGGCGAGCTGGTCGACCTGCCCGAGCGCCTGTCGTCCGGCTCGGATCCGGGCGACGGCCTGGCCGGTCTCGCCCGCCGAGAGATGGGTGCGGGCGGCCTCGGCGCACTCGTCGACGAACTCGAGCAGACGCTCGGCCTGATCGACGTTGCCGGTGATGGTGGCCACCGCGGTGGGGGAGTAGGTGCGCGACAACGCGGCGAGCGTCGCACGCGTCTCGCCCAGCCGGGACCGGCGCTCGTCGCGTGCTCCGGTCAACGCGGCGGCGTCGGCGGGCGCGTCGTCCTCGGCACGTCGCATCTCGTCGAAGGCGTCGGACTGCGCGTCGAGCGCCGTGCCGGCCGACTCGCAGAGCTCGACGATGCGCAGCGTCCACTCGCGACGCTGCTCGGGGCTGTCGGGGACGTGGTCGTCCAGTCGCTGACGGAGCTCGAAGGCCTCCCGCGCACTCGATCGGGCCGATTCGAGGGCCTCGGCGAACGGCCGGGCCGCCTGGTCGCCGAACTGGGCGGCGGCGAAGCCGACCTCCTGGGCCCCGGCGGTGATCTCGTCGTCGAGGGCGACGAGCAGGCCCGCCGCCCGCCGCTCGATGTCGTCCTGCTCGGCACGGGCCGCGGCGAGGGCGCGGTTGCGCCGGCGGCGGCGGGCGATCGCGACGGCGACGACCACGGCGATCACGACGAGGGCCAGCACCCCCAGGGTCCAGAGCAGCCACGTCGCGTCGCCGCCCCCGGACGAGCCGTCGTCGCCGCCCGACCCCGACCCGTCCGTCCCGATGGCGTCGGCGAGCGAGGTCGCCGCCCCGGCCCAGTCGCCGTCGCGCAGCTCGGGCACGAGCACGTCGGTCTCGAGGGCGGACTGGTCCGCGGCGGTGATCGACGAGCCGTCGGCGACCGAGAGGTCGTACAGGCGGTCGTCGATCGCCACGGAGAGCAGCACGTCGTTGACGCCCAGCTGATTCTGCTCGGCCGTCGCCCGACCCCAGGCGGCGCGGTCGGAGGGCGACGTGAACGAGTCGACGTACACGACGAAGAGGTTCGTGCCGTTCTCGGCCGCGAGCGAGTCGAGCGACTGCTCGACCCGCTGCTCGTCGGCGTCGGTCAGCACGTCGGCCTGGTCGACGACGTACGCGCCGGCGAGATCCACCGGCGCCACCGCCTGCGCGGCCGTGGCGCCGACGAGCGTCCCTCCGAGCGCCAGAGCACCCGCCAGAGCGATGCCCGTCATGATCCGACCACTCCGTGCGACGACGCCCACGACTCTCCCCTCGATGATGGGGGCGAGTCTAGTGACGGGCACCGACACGTCGCCCGGGCGACGGCCGGGGGCGGTCACGCCGTGTCGAGTGCGCGCCGCGCCGAGATCACTCGACGAAGAGCAGGGCGACCGAGGCGACGGCGCACACGGCGCCGACCGAGAGCAGCACGCCCCCGGCCAGACGGAACGCGTGTCCGTCCTCATGCGGGGTGTCCGTCCGCACCGAGGAGGGGCGGCGAGGGTCGTAATGGACCGTCAACTCGGTCTCCACGGGCGTCTCGATGGCGTAGTCGGCGAACTGGGTCTCGTGCAGGTCGCCCCACGAGTCCATCCAGCGCGCCGTCGCGACCCGCGCGTAGTCCGGAGCGGGGATGACGACGGCGACGGTCTTCTCGTACCGACGGGCCCGGCGTCTCGAGACCGCGGCGGCGATCGAGAACGGCGTCCCCGCGATGAACCCCAGCCAGCCGAACATCTCGACGACCGACGAGATCACGGGCAGGGCGTCGGACATGCCACGATCGTAGTGCCGCACCGCGGCGCAGGCCCCCGAGGCCCCCGTCCGTCCGTGAGGAACCCCCGCCGTGAGTCGATCCCCCCTCGACGTCGTCCCCGCCCCGATCCTGGCGGTCGGGGCCATCGTCTCGGTGCAGTTCGGCGCCGCCCTCGCGCGGACCCACTTCGACGCCGTCGGCCCTCTCGGCGCGGCGGCCCTCCGCCTCGCCTTCGGCGCCGTCATCCTGCTCGCCGTCTTCCGCCCCCGCGTCCGCGGCTGGGACGCCCGCACGTGGCTGGGCGTCGTCCTGCTCGGTCTCGCGCTCGCCGGCATGAACTCGCTCATCTACCTCGCCATCGACGTCGTCCCGCTCGGCGTCGCCGTCACGCTCGAGTTCCTCGGCCCGCTCGTCGTGGCCCTCGTGCAGACGCGACGCTGGCTCGACGCCGGCTGGGCGGTGCTCGCCCTCGGCGGGGTCGTGGTGCTCGGCTCCGATTCGAGCGGCGCGATCCCCGCGCTGGGCGTCGTGCTCGCGCTCGGCGCCGGGGCCTTCTGGGCGGGCTACATCGTCGCCAACGCGAACCTCGGGCGCCGCGCCGACTCGCTCTCCGGGCTGGCCGTCTCGATGCTGGTCGCCGCCGTCGTGGTGGTGCCGTTCGGCGCGGCCGACGCGACCGCCGCCGTGATGGCCGACCCGCGCCTCCTCGGCGTCTTCCTCGTCGTGGCCGTCGCGACGTCGGCCGTCCCCTACGCGCTCGAGATGGTCGCGCTGCGGCGACTGCCCACCCGGGTCTTCGGCGTGCTGTCGAGCCTCGGGCCCGCGATGGCCGCACTGGCCGGGCTGGTCGTGCTCGGCCAGGGGCTCGGCGCCCGCGAGCTGATCGCCCTGTCTCTGGTGACGGCGGCGAGCGTCGGGGTCACCGTCACGGCGCGTCGACGGGTGGTCGTGGTGGCCGAGCCGCCACCCGCATGACGTTTTCCGGATGATCTGTACCCCACTCACGGGGTACGGGCGTACTCTCGCCTCATCGGACCAGAGTCGGTCCGAGGCAAGCGAGGAGGAACACCATGGGAGCCGTTCTCGAGAAGACGTCCCGGGCAGAGGTCGTGCCCCTGGGCGACGGGTATCACCGAGTGTCCACACCCACCGCCGGCGTGATCGGCTTCGTGCACGAGTCCGAGGGTCGCTTCGAGGTCCTGCGGGGTCGGGTCCGCACCGCGACCCGTGCCGAGGGCGTGTACCGCACGCTCGACGTCGCGGTCATCGCGCTCACCTACTCCTGATCCGCACGTTGGCGGTGCCCACCGGCACCGCGTCCGAACCACGGCCCCGCCTCGGCGGGGCCGTTCGTCTCTGAGAGGGGTCCGTCATGGCGGTGATCGGCTACGCCCGCATCTCGGACGACGACCCGGCCCCCGACCGGCAGCAGGCCGTGCTCGAGGCGGCGGCGTGCGAGCGCATCTACATCGACCGGGCCACGGGGCGTCGCGAGCGCCAGCCCTTTCTGGTCGACGCGCTGGCCTCGCTCCGTGACGGCGACGTCTTCGTCGTCACGCGGCTCGACCGGCTGGGCGGCTCGGTGGCGGCGCTGCTCGATCTCGTGGCGGGGCTCGACGACCGCGGTGTCGCCTTCCGATCGCTCGACGACGGCATCGACGAGATCGGCCCCTGGGGTCGGTTCTTCTTCCGTACGGCGTCGGCGCTGGCCGGTCACGAGCGGTCGCTCGACGCCGAGGCGGGTCTGGCGGCGACGAGGCGCCGTCGGGAGGCGCGCGAGGCGATGTCCCGCAGCCGTCAGACTCTGAGCAGTCGCCGGCTGCGGATCGCCCGGGTGCTGCTCGCCGACGACATGCCGATGCGCGACGTCGCCCGCCATCTCGACGTGCCCGAGCGCGTTCTCCGCCGCGGACTCGAGGGCCGCGAGGCGGATCAGTAATCGGTCGGACGATTCTGTGGTGCCCCCAGAAGGATTCGAACCTTCGCCCCTGCCTCCGGAGGGCAGTGCTCTATCCCCTGAGCTATGGGGGCCCGGGACGTCGTCCAGGTTAGCAGCCATTCCGTGCGCCTCCCGACGCCGCTCCCGGTCGCGCCGCATCCCCGGGGAGCACGCTGGTGCCATGAGCACCGACGAGTCTGCCCCGATCCTCCGCGACCGGCTGCGCCAGGCGAAGCCTCCCCACCCCGACGTCCCGGCCCTCGACCCCGGGGCCGCGCCGGACGACCCCCGCGAGCTCGTGGTCGAGTGGCTCGTCGACGCCGTCGAGGCCGGTGTCTCGCAGCCGCAGGCGATGACGCTCGCGACGGTCGACGCCGACGGCGCGCCGGCGTCCCGCGTGGTGCTGCTGAAGGACGTCGACAGCGCCTTCTGGTTCGCGTCGTCGTCGCTCAGCCCGAAGGGGCGGCAGATCGAGGCGGAGCCCCGCGTCGCCCTCTCGTTCTTCTGGTCCGAGCGGGGTCGGCAGATCCGGGTGGGCGGCCGCGCCGTCGCCGGGCCGCGCGAGGTGAGCGAGTCCGACTTCACCTCGCGGCACCCCGCCTCGAGGGCCGGCGCCATCGCCCTCCCGCAGAGCAGCGTGATCGACGATCCCGAGGAGGCGCGGCGCGCGCTCGACGCCGCCCGTGCGCGCATCGACGAGAATCCCGAGTTCGCCCCCGACGACTGGACGGCCTACCGGGTCGAACCCGAGTCCGTCGAGTTCTGGCAGGCCACGAGCGGCCGCGATCAGGTGCGTCTGCGGTACGACCGCGACGGCGACGGCTGGACCCGCGCCTCCTTGTGGCCCTGATCCGGCCGGGTTCGAGGGCGTAACGCGGCGACACGGAGCTCGCACCCCGGCCGGGCGGCTACGACGATGGGTGCATGCCCTCCGAGCCCCTCCGCCTCGCCGTCGTCGAGGTGACCCGCCACCGCCCGCACGCTCCGCGCTACGACGCGTACGTGCAGACGATGGTGGCCCGGGCGCTCGGCGACGCGGCTCGCGGCGGGTGGGTGGCAGAGCGGCTCGCCGCCCGCGATCTCGGGGCGGACGCCCTCCTCCGCGAGACGTCGCGGGCCGACGCCGTCGTCGTCCTCGGCGGGGAGGACGTCTCGCCCCATCTCTACGGCGCGCAGGGCGGCTACCCCGGCGAGGGGCCGCACGACGTCGTCGCCGACGAGGCGCAGATCGCCCTCGTGCGGCGGTCCCTCGAGACGCTGACGCCGGTGCTCGGCATCTGCCGCGGCCACCAGATCGTCTCCGTCGCTCTCGGCGGCACGCTCGTCCAGCACCTGCACGACGAGAGCGGACTGCACCGCACCGGGGGAGTCCCCGCCGATCTGTCGATGACCGACCACTCCGTCGCGATCGAGCCGACGAGTCGGCTCGCGGGCGTCCTGGGTAAGACCGCCGTCGTCCGCAGCTCGCATCACCAGGCCATCGGTCGACCCGGCGACGGCCTCGTCGTCGTGGCACGAGCGGCCGACGGCGCCGTCGAGGCGGTCGAGCACGAGCGCGCTCCGATCACCGGCGTGCAGTGGCATCCGGAGGACCCGGGCGCCGATCGGGCCCAGCTGCCCGCCCTGCTCGCACGGCTGCGGCACGAGGCCCTGGCGAACCGCACGTCCGTCCGCGCCGCCTGAGCCGCCCCGCCCGACGCGCGGCCCCGAGTCGCGGAGGCGGTCCAAGCCGAGGAGCCGAGGAGCCGAGGAGGCGCGGGTCAGCCGGTCGCGCCGGTCGCCTGGAGCGCCGCCACCACCTGCGCGGCCATCGGCTCGGCCGAGCCCGGCTCGACGAACGCGGTCGACTCGATCACGACGTCGTAGGGGAGGGGGAACAGCTCCGCGCGGCCGACGCCCCGCTCGATGTCGAAGTAGCCCTCGACGCCGTAGGTCGGCACGGAGTTGCTCGAGGCGACGAGGTCGTTCGCCAACGAGGTGAGCCCGGCGTCGTCGTACTGCGCTACCCCGAGGGTGATGGTCTCGCCCGCGGCGTCCGTCCAGGCGCAGAGGGTGCCGTCGGCCGTGGCGATGCGTCCGAGCGGGGATGTCGTGGCGCTGTCGGCTGCGTCGGCGTCGTCGGCGGCGGGCTCCGGTGCCTCCGCGGCGGTGAGCCCCGGGTAGAGCGCGGACAGGGAGGCGGGGTCGACGAGACTCGCGCAGTCCAGATCGACCGGCGTGCTCACCAGCGTCGGGGGCGTGGCGGTCGGGGACTCCTCGGGTGCCGGGTCGGCGGACGCGGCGGCGGACGACTCGGAGGTCGGGGCCCCCGTCGGCGGGGCCGCCGAGGTGCAGGCCGCGAGCGGCAGTGCGGCTGCTCCGACGACGGCGGTGAGGGCCAGGCCCCGCAGGAAGCGGTGATTGGTCGACGTCATGACCACCATCCTCTCCGACGGAGGCTATGGATGCCATCGGACGCCGTGGGGCACGGTCGGGCGACGCCGTGTGCCGTCCGATGCCGCCGGATGCCGGACGGCGCCCGGCTCCCCGCCCGTCGTCTGCCGGTAAGATCGTCGCTCGTGACTCCCGCCGAACTCTCCTCGTCCCTCCTCGCCGTCGTCTCGGGTGTCCTCGAGCGTCGCGGCCTCGCCGACGAGGTCGAGGTGACCCCGGCCGACGTCGTGCTCGAGCGCCCGCGCAATCTCGACCACGGCGACTGGACGACCAACGTCGCCATGAAGTTCGCCAAGCGCGTCGGGATGAACCCCCGCGAGCTGGCGACCGAGATCGCCGGCGAGCTCGCCGAGGTCGACGGTGTCGCCGACGTCGACGTCGCCGGCCCGGGCTTCGTCAACATCCGTCTCGACGCCGCGGCCGCGGGTGCTCTCGCCAAGGTCATCGTCGAGCAGGGCGAGTCGTTCGGCCGGGGCGACTACTACGAGGGCGTCACCATCGACCTCGAGTTCGTCTCCGCCAACCCGACCGGCCCGATCCACCTCGGCGGGGTGCGCTGGGCGGCGGTCGGCGACAGCCTCGCCCGCGTCTTCCAGGCCCAGGGGGCGCTCGTCACCCGCGAGTACTACTTCAACGACCACGGCGGTCAGATCGACCGGTTCGCCCGCAGCCTCCTGGCCAGCGCACTCGGCGAGCCCACCCCCGAAGACGGCTACGGCGGTCTCTACATCGCCGACATCGCCGCCCGCGTCATGGCCACCCACGACGGCGACGTCCGCGAGCTCCCGCGCGCCGAGGCACAAGAGGTCTTCCGCTCGGTCGGCGTCGACTTCATGTTCGCCGACATCAAGAAGTCCCTGCACGACTTCGGCGTCGACTTCGACGTCTACTTCCACGAGAACTCCCTGCACGAGTCGAAGGCCGTCGAGCGGGCGGTCGCGCGCCTCCGCGAGCTCGGTCACATCTACGAGGCCGAGGGCGCCACCTGGCTGAAGACCAGCGACTTCGGCGACGACCGCGACCGCGTCGTCATCAAGACCGACGGCGAGGCGGCCTACATCGCCGGCGACCTGGCCTACTACCTCGACAAGCGCGAGCGGGGCTTCGAGCGCAATCTGATCATGCTGGGCGCCGACCACCACGGCTACGTGGGTCGCATGATGGCGATGTGCGCCGCCTTCGGCGACGAGCCGGGAGTCAACCTCGAGATCCTCATCGGGCAGATGGTCAACCTGCTCCGCGACGGCGAGCCCCTCCGCATGTCGAAGCGCAACGGCACCGTCGTCACGATGGAGGACCTCGTCGACGCCGTCGGGGTCGACGCCGGTCGCTACTCGCTCGTCCGCAGCCCGGTCAACAGCTCGATCGACATCGACCTCGATCTGCTGACCCGACGCAGCAACGACAACCCGGTCTTCTACGTCCAGTACGCCCACGCCCGCACCCGTGCGGTGGCCCGCAACGCCGAGGCCGCCGGCGTCACCCGCGAGGCCTTCGACGCGTCGCTCCTCTCGCACCCGACCGAGGCCGCCCTGCTCGGCGCGCTCGCCGAACTGCCCCGCGTGGTCCGTCAGGCCGCCGAGCTCCGCGAGCCGCACCGCGTCGCGCGCTACGTCGAAGAGCTGGCGGGCACGTACCACCGCTGGTACGACTCGTGCCGGGTGACGCCGCTCGGCGACGAAGAGGTCACCGATCTGCACCGCACCCGGCTCTGGCTCAACGAGGCCGCCGGTCAGGTCATCCGCAACGGCCTCGGGCTGCTCGGCGTCTCCGCTCCGGACCGCATGTGACCGCCTCCGACGGTGCGGGCGCAGCGCGACCGGGGCGTCGCCGCGGTCGCGTCGTCGTGATCGTCGCCCTCGTGCTGGCGGTGCTGGTCGGGCTCTTGGTCGTGGCCGACGTCGTCACCCGCGACGTCCTCGAAGACCGCGCCTCGGCCGAGATCGAGACGACCTCGGGCATCGCGGGCGTAGAGGTCGACATCCACGGCACGTCGATGCTCTGGCAGCTCGTGCGGGGCAGCCTCGACTCCGTGACGCTGTCGTCGGGCTCCGAGTCCGAGCCCCTCCGATTCCGGGTCGACGTCGTCGACGTCCCGACCGATCTCGTCGGAGCGACCGGCGCGGCGACGGGCACGGTCTCGGCCGACGCCGCGACGGTCAACCGTCTCGACGGCATCCGCGATTCAGGAGGCGCGGTGACGTTCGGCGACCGCGAGGTCACGTACACGAAGAGCTTCGCGGTGCCGATCATCGGGGACGTGCCCGTCGACGTCTCCGCCTCCGCCGCCGTCGCCGACGAGGGGCGGGCGATCGCGTTCACGCCGACCGCGGCCTCGCTGCCCGACACGTCGTTCCGACTCGACCTCTCGAGGTTCCTCGGCGACTTCGCCACCACGGTGTGCGTGGCCGAGTACCTGCCGACCGGTGCCGCGATCACGGCGGTCGACGTCGCACCCGGTCGTGCGTCGATCGACCTGTCGAGCCCCGGTCTCGACCTGTCCGAGCCGGTGCTCGACGACGAGGCCACCTGCTCGTGATCGACCGAGCCAGCCTCGCGCCGCCCCCGCGGTCGGTAGGCTCTGACCACATCCCGCCGTCCCCGAACACCGAGGTGCCCGTGTCGTCGAATCCCCTCGCCCCCGCCTGGCTCCAGGTCCCGGCCGAGCCCAACGCCCTCGACGCGTCCGTCTGGTCGCGCACGGCGGCCCGCGACGAGTCCTCGGGCGAGATCACCCTCGGCGGCGTGACCGTCGGCGAGCTCGCCGCCCGCTACGGCACCCCCCTCTACGTCGTCGACGAGGCCGACGCCCGAGGCCGTGCCGCCGAGGCCGTCGAGTCGTTCGGTCGCGAGTTCGGGCGCATCGGCACCACGGTGTCGGTGTACTACGCGGCGAAGGCCTTCCTGTCGGTGGAGATCGCCCGCTGGGTGGCCGCGGCAGGCATGCGCGTCGACATCTGCACCGGCGGCGAGTTCGCCGTCGCCCGAGCGGCCGGGGTCGACCCGGCGCTGATGGGATTCCACGGCAACAACAAGTCGCTCGGCGAAATCGACCGCACGGTCGCGGCGGGCATCGGCGTCATCGTGCTCGACAACGCCGACGAGGTCGTCCGCGTGGCCGACGCCGCCGATCGCCACGGGGTGGTGCAGGCCGTCCGGCTGCGCGTCAACTCCGGCGTGCACGCGTCGACCCACGAGTACCTCGCGACGGCGAGGGAGGACCAGAAGTTCGGGGTGCCCCTCGCCGACGCACCCGAGGTCGTCGCCGCCGTCCGAGGGCGCGCGTCGCTGAGGTTCCTCGGTCTGCACTCGCACATCGGCTCGCAGATCTTCGGCAGCGACGGCTTCGCCGAGGCCGCGTCGCGCCTGCTCGGCGTCCACGCCGACCTACTGCGCGACGGCGACGTGCCCGAGCTGAACCTCGGCGGGGGGTTCGGCATCGCCTACACGAGCGCCGACGACGCCCGTCCTCTCACCGAGCTGGCCGCGGCCCTGGCCGACATCGTCGACCAGGAGTGCCGCCGACTCGGCATCCCCGTCCCGGTGATGGCCGTCGAGCCGGGTCGCTCGATCATCGGGCCGTCGGGCACGACCCTGTACGAGGTCGGCACCGTCAAGGACGTCCTCGTCACCGCAGACGACGGCTCCGGTCAGGCCGTGCGGCGCTACGTCAGCGTCGACGGGGGGATGAGCGACAACGCCCGGACGGCCCTCTACGCGGCCGACTACTCCGTCGCGATCGCGAACCGCGCCTCCTCGGCCGACCCGGTCCTCGTCCGAGTGGCCGGCAAGCACTGCGAGAGCGGCGACCTCGTCGTCCTCGCCGACTACCTGCCGGGCGACGTCGCCCCGGGCGACCTGGTGGGGGTGCCCGCGACGGGCGCCTACTGCTGGAGTCTCGCGAGCAACTACAACCACGTCGGGCGACCGCCCGTGGTGGCCGTCGTCGACGGGGAGTCGCGGGTCATCGTCCGCGGCGAGACCGAGGCCGACCTCCTCGCCCGAGACGCCGGTCTCTCCTGAGACGTCCGTCGGGCCTCTCCGCCGACGCCACCGCACCTCCCGCACCGAACCGGGCCCGCCGATGCGGGCCCACCCATGAGAACGGAACGCCATGATCGAATACCGCAACGTGAGGGTCGCCCTGCTGGGAGCCGGCTCGGTGGGGTCCCAGGTGGCCCGGTTGCTCCTCGAGCAGGCGGACGACCTCGCCGGGCGCGCGGGTGCGGGGCTCGAGCTCGTCGGCATCGGCGTGCGCGACGTCGACGCCCGCCGCGACGTCGATCTGCCGCGGGAGCTGCTGACCACCGACATCGACTCGCTGATCCTCGGCGCCGACATCGTCGTCGAGCTCATGGGGGGCATCGAGCCGGCGCGGACCCACATCCTCAAGGCGCTCGGCTCGGGCGCCGACGTCGTGACGGGCAACAAGGCGCTGCTGGCGAGTCACGGCCCGGAGCTCTTCGAGGCGGCCGAGCAGGTCGGCGCGCAGCTGTACTACGAGGCGGCCGTGGCGGGTGCCATCCCGATCATCCGACCCCTCCGCGACAGCCTGGCCGGCGACCGGATCGTGCGGATCATGGGCATCGTCAACGGCACGACGAACTTCATCCTCGACCGCATGGACACCGACGGCGACACGCTCGAGGCCGCTCTCGCCACGGCCACCGAGCTCGGCTACGCGGAGGCGGACCCCACCGCCGACATCGAGGGCTACGACGCGGCGCAGAAGGCCGCCATCCTCGCCAGCCTCGCATTCCACACGACGGTGCCGCTCGATGCCGTGCACCGCGAGGGCATCACGCGCGTCACCCACGAGCAGGTCGTCGCCGCGCGCAAGGCCGGCTACGTCGTGAAGATCCTGGCGATCTGCGAGCGTCTCGTCGACACCGACGGGGTCGAGGGCGTCAGCGCGCGCGTCTATCCCGCCCTCGTGCCGCTCGGTCACCCGCTCGCCGCCGTGCACGGCGCGAAGAACGCCGTCTTCGTCGAGGCCGAGGCCGCCGGAGACCTCATGTTCTACGGTGCGGGCGCCGGCGGCGTCGAGACGGCGTCGGCCGTGCTGGGCGACCTCGTGTCGGCCGCTCGCCGCCACGTCATCGGCGGCCCGGGCGTCGCCGAGTCCACCCACGCGAACCTCCGGGTGCTGCCCATCGGCCACGTGACCACGCGCTACCAGATCACACTCGACGTGGCCGACCAGCCCGGTGTGCTCGCCGAGGTCGCCGGCGTGCTCAGTCAGCACGGGGTCAGCGTCCACAGCGTGGAGCAGACCGGGGGCGTCCGGCCGGAGGCGGCACCCGGCGACGACGACACCCCGGCCACCGCTACTCTGATCATCGGCACGCACCGTGCGCTCGAGTCCTCTCTCGCCGCGACGGTCGAGGCCTTGGAGGAATCACCGGTCGTGAACACCGTCACGAGCGTCCTGAGAGTCGAAGGAGCCTGATGGCCCACCAGTGGCAGGGTGTCCTGCGCGAATACGCCGACCGTCTCGACATCAGCGAGTCCACCCCGATCGTGACCCTGGGCGAGGGCGGCACTCCGCTCATCCCGGCCCCCGCGCTCTCGCACCGCACGGGCGCGAAGGTCTACGTCAAGTACGAGGGCATGAACCCCACGGGCTCGTTCAAAGACCGCGGCATGACCATGGCCATCTCCAAGGCGGTCGAGCACGGTGCCAAGGCGGTCATCTGCGCCTCGACCGGCAACACGTCGGCGTCGGCCGCCGCCTACGCGGCGCACGCCGGCATCACGGCGGCCGTGCTGGTGCCCGAGGGCAAGATCGCCATGGGCAAGCTCAGCCAGGCCGTCGCGCACGACGGTCAGCTGCTGCAGATCCAGGGCAACTTCGACGACTGCCTCGACATCGCCCGCGATCTCGCCGAGAACTACCCCGTCCACCTGGTGAACTCGGTCAACAACGACCGCATCGAAGGCCAGAAGACCGCGGCCTTCGAGGTCGTCGACGTGCTGGGCGACGCACCCGACTTCCACTTCATCCCCGTCGGCAACGCCGGCAACTACACCGCGTACACCCGCGGCTACCGTGAAGACCTCGAGGCGGGTCGCGCCACGCGTCTGCCGCGCATGTTCGGCTTCCAAGCCGCGGGCTCCGCGCCGATCGTCGCCGGCGAGGTCGTCAGGTCGCCCGAGACGATCGCGAGCGCGATCCGCATCGGCAACCCCGCCTCCTGGCAGCTGGCGCTCGAGGCGCGCGACCTCACGAACGGCTGGTTCGGGGCGATCACCGACGAGGGCATCCTCGCGGCCCAGAAGATCCTCAGCGCCGAGGTCGGCGTCTTCGTCGAGCCCGCCTCGGCTATCAGCGTCGCCGGTCTGCTCGAGCGCGCCGACGCCGGGGTCGTCCCCGCAGGGTCGACGGTCGTACTGACGGTCACGGGCCACGGCCTCAAAGACCCGCAGTGGGCCCTCCGTCGCGCCGACGGGTCGACCGTCGAGCCGACGGTCGTCGCGAGCGACACGGCACGCGTGGCCGAGGTGCTCGGGCTCGTCCCGGCCTCTGCATGAGCCCCGCCCCGGCCGAGAGGTCGGTCCTCGTCAGGGTGCCGGCGACGTCGGCCAACCTCGGCCCCGGCTTCGACACCCTCGGGCTGGCGCTGTCGCTCTACGACGAGCTCGTCGTCACGACGACCGCCGGCAGCGGAGTCGACGTCAGGGTGACCGGAGTGGGCGCGGGGGAGGTCCCGACCGACGCCTCGCACC
The DNA here is from genome assembly GCF_034045195.1 of Frigoribacterium sp. CFBP9030. Lineage (NCBI taxonomy): Bacteria > Bacillati > Actinomycetota > Actinomycetes > Micrococcales > Microbacteriaceae > Frigoribacterium > Frigoribacterium sp. CFBP9030. Next base: position 68,699 of record NZ_JAXCWG010000013.1, on the reverse strand, counting down.
TGGTCGTCCGCGCGATCGCGGCGACCTACGCGTCCGTCGGGCGCGACCTGCCGGGTCTCCGACTCGACGCCCGCAACGTCATCCCGCACGGCCGGGGGCTCGGATCGTCCGCCGCCGCGATCGTCGCCGGCATCATGGCGGCGAAGGGCCTCCTCGAGGGCGAGGTCGAGTTCTCGTCGTCCGACCTCCTCGCGTTGGCGGCCGAGCTCGAGGGGCATCCCGACAACGTCGCGCCCGCCCTCTTCGGCGGTCTCACGATCGCGTGGACGACGTCGACGGGGCCCGCTCACAAGCGACTCCTGGTGCATCGAGGCGTCTCGCCGGTCGTGTTCGTGCCCGAGACGACGCTCTCGACGAAGCTCGCGCGCAGTCTGCAGCCCGCCTCGGTGCCCCACGAGGACGCCACCTTCAACGTCTCCCGGTCGGCCCTGCTCGTCGCGGCCCTCGTGCAGAGCCCGGAGCTCCTGCACGCCGCCACCGAAGACCGCCTCCACCAGAGCTACCGGGCGAGCGCCATGCCCGAGACCGACGCCCTCATCCGTCTGCTCCGCGACGCGGGGCTGGCGGCCGTCGTGTCCGGCGCCGGGCCGTCCCTCCTCGTGCTCGGCAGCGACCCGGCCCAGCGCCTGTTCGCCAGTGATCTGGTGGCCGAGCACGGCGTGTCCGAGTGGCGCGCGTTGATGCTGGCCGTCGATCTCAAAGGTGCTACAGTCGTAGCGCACCCGGTAGAAAACTCAGATTTCCTGGGCATCTAGCACCGTTCGAACCTCCTCCCATCGACCTCGGGTCGATGCGATCCGATTCGGGCCGCATGGGGTTCCACGTCTTCGAGTCCCCGGGTCGCAACCATCCCGTAGTGCACATCTAGCAGTGTCCGCCTGCCGATCCGGCAGTCGTGCACCGCACCTCCGAGATCCTCTCCTGCAGCGATTCTGCGCAGGCGAGAGGCAGCGGGGTGTGAGCAGCTCTGCCCCGCCGTTCCGAGCGGGGGAGCGAAAGGAAACCATCCAGTGACCGACGTCAGCAACTCCGCGTCCATCGACCGCACCACCGAGCTCGGCGCCATGCGCCTGCCCCAGCTGCAGGCCCTCGCCTCGTCGCTCGGCATCAGCGGTCTCTCCAAGCTCCGCAAGGGCGACCTCGTGGCCGCCATCGCCGCGACCGAGGCCAGCGCCTCGACCGGCACCGTCGAGGCCCCCGCCGTCAGCGAGACCGAGATCCCCGCGGCCGCCGAGAGCATCGACATCGTCGCCCCCACGACCGAGGCGGCTCAGCCCACCCTCGACGTGGCACCCGCCGCCGAGGCGCCCGCCGTCGAGGCTCCGTCGTCCGACGCCGTCGAGGCTCCGGTCGCGCAGGCACCCGCCGCCAAGCGTCGCGGTTCGCGTCGTGCGTCGTCAGCCGCCGGCGCCCCCGCTCAGCGCGGGGCCGTCGACCACGTGAACGCCACCGAGACCGGCACCGAGCCGATCGTCGAGAGCACCGAGGCTCCCGTCGAGACCGCCCCCGCCGTCTCGGGCGCCGACCAGGCATCGTCCGCGACCGCAGCCGCGGCGACCACCGCCGAGTCGAGCGCGGCGCCCGCCGTCGCAGCCGACGAGACCCCCGCCGAGCGCCCCACGCGCAGCCGCCGCGGCTCGCGTCGCGCGACCGACGCCAGCGTGGCCGCCGCGCAGGCCCCCCAGCAGGACGACGCAGCGCAGGCTCCCGGCAGCGCCCCCGAGGCCGGCACCGCCGCGCAGGGCGTCACGGACGGCGCCGAGCAGCAGAGCGGTGCCGAGCAGCAGGGCTCCGACGAGCAGGGCGGCGACCAGCAGAACGGTCAGCAGGGCGGCGGGCGCCGCAGCCGCAACCGCAACCGCGGCGACCGGAAGAACGGCCAGAACGGCCAGCAGAACGGTCAGAACGCTCAGGGTGGTCAGCAGAACGGTCAGAACGGCCAGGCCGACGCCCCTCGCGTCGACGAGCAGCCCAAGCAGAACGGCGCCGACAAGAACGACGGTGCCCGGGGCGACCAGCAGTCCGCGGGTGCTCAGGGCAACGGGCCCCAGGGCAACGGCCAGCAGAACGACGAGGGCGGCCGTCAGGGCCGTGGTCGTCAGCGTGATCGCAAGCGCGGTCGCGGCGCCACGCAGAACGACGAGTTCGAGCCCGAGATCACCGAGGACGACGTCCTGATCCCCGTCGCGGGCATCCTCGACGTCCTCGAGAACTACGCGTTCGTCCGCACGACGGGTTACCTGCCCGGCGCCAGCGACGTCTACGTGTCGCTCGGTCAGGTCAAGAAGTACTTCCTCCGCAAGGGCGACGCGGTCGTCGGCGCCATCCGCCAGCCCCGTGAGGGCGAGCAGGGTCAGGGCCGTCAGAAGTACAACGCCATCGTGCGCATCGACTCGATCAACGGCCAGCCCGTCGAGGAGGCCGCCAAGCGCGTCGAGTTCAACAAGCTGACGCCGCTCTACCCGCAGGAGCGCCTCCGTCTCGAGACCGAGCCGCAGAAGCTGTCGACGCGCATCATCGACCTCGTCGCGCCCATCGGCAAGGGTCAGCGCGGTCTGATCGTCTCGCCGCCCAAGGCCGGCAAGACGCTCGTGCTGCAGGCGATCGCCAACTCGATCGCGAAGAACAACCCCGAGGTCCACCTCATGGTCGTGCTCGTCGACGAGCGCCCCGAAGAGGTCACCGACATGCAGCGGACGGTCAAGGGCGAGGTCATCGCGTCGACGTTCGACCGACCCGCCGAAGACCACACGACGGTCGCCGAGCTGGCCATCGAGCGTGCCAAGCGCCTCGTCGAGCTGGGTCACGACGTGGTCGTGCTCCTCGACTCGATCACGCGTCTGGGTCGTGCCTACAACCTGTCGGCCCCGGCCTCGGGTCGCGTTCTCTCGGGCGGCGTCGACTCGTCGGCCCTCTACCCGCCGAAGCGCTTCTTCGGTGCCGCTCGCAACATCGAGAACGGCGGCTCGCTCACCATCCTCGCGACCGCGCTCGTCGAGACCGGTTCCAAGATGGACGAGGTGATCTTCGAGGAGTTCAAGGGCACCGGCAACATGGAGCTCCGCCTGTCGCGTCACCTGGCCGACAAGCGCATCTTCCCGGCCGTCGACGTCAACGCGTCCGGCACGCGCCGTGAAGAGATGCTTCTCAGCCCCGACGAGGTCAAGATCACCTGGCGTCTGCGCCGGGCCCTCGCCGGTCTCGACCAGCAGAAGGCCCTCGAGATCGTGCTCGGCAACCTCCGCGAGACGCAGAGCAACGTCGAGTTCCTCGTGCAGGTCCAGAAGTCGGTCCCGGCGAACGGCCACGACAACGGCCACAAGGAGCACTAACAGTGTTCGAGTCGGTGGCGGTGCTGCTGGCCGAGCACGACGCTCTGCAGACCCAGCTCAGTGATCCCGCCGTCCACGCCGATGCGGCGCGGGCCAAGAAGATCAACCGGCGCTACGCCGAGCTCAGTCGGATCGTGGCGGCGCACACGGCCTGGCAGCAGGCCGGCGACGACCTCGAGGCGGCGCGCGAGCTCGCCAAAGAGGACGCCGCCTTCGCCGACGAGGTGCCGGCCCTCGAGCAGGGGCTCGACGAGGCTCAAGAGCGCTTGAGGCGCCTCCTGATCCCGCGCGACCCCGACGACGGTCGCGACGTGATCATGGAGATCAAGGGAGGCGAAGGAGGCGCGGAGAGCGCTCTGTTCGCCGCCGACCTCCTGCGCATGTACCTGCACTTCGCCGAATCGCGCGGTTGGAAGACCGAGATGATCCAGAGCGACGACTCCGACCTGGGCGGCTACAAGAACGTGCAGATCGCGATCAAGTCGAACGCGAGCGACCCCTCGCAGGGCGTGTGGGCGCACCTGAAGTACGAAGGCGGCGTGCACCGCGTCCAGCGCGTGCCGGCCACCGAGTCGCAGGGCCGCATCCACACGTCGACCACGGGTGTCCTCGTGTTCCCCGAGGTCGATGCGCCCGAAGAGGTCGACATCAACCAGAACGACCTCAAGATCGACGTGTACCGCTCGAGCGGCCCCGGCGGGCAGTCGGTCAACACGACCGACTCCGCCGTCCGCATCACGCACCTGCCGACGGGCATCGTCGTGGCGATGCAGAACGAGAAGAGCCAGCTGCAGAACCGCGAGGCCGGCATGCGCGTCCTCCGGGCCCGCATCCTGGCGCGCCAGCAGGAGGAGCAGGCGGCGATCGCCTCCGACGCCCGCAAGAGCCAGATCCGGGGGATGGACCGCTCCGAGCGGATCCGCACCTACAACTTCCCCGAGAACCGCATCGCCGATCACCGCACCGGGTACAAGGCCTACAACCTCGACGCCGTCATGGACGGCGCTCTCGGGGCGGTCGTCGACTCGTGCATCCAGGCCGACGAGGAGGCCCGACTGGCCGAGATCGGCGACACGGCGTCGTGAGCGACACCGTCTCGGGCGCCTTCGCGACCGTGAGCACCGTCGACGCGGCCCTGGCGGCCGCCGAGACGGTCCTCACGGCGGCGGGTGTCCCGAGCCCCGCCGTCGACGCCGAGCTGCTCGTCGCGCACGTCACGGATCTGGGGCGCGGGGTGGTCCGGGCCAAGGCGGTGACGCGGGCGCCCCTGGCGGAGGACGTCGTCGACGCACTCGCCGCGCTCGTCGTGCGCCGCGCCTCCCGCGAGCCCCTGCAGCACATCACGGGCACCGCCGCGTTCCGGGGGATGACCCTCGCGGTCGGGCCCGGGGTGTTCGTTCCGCGCCCCGAGACGGAGGGCGTCGCGCAGATCGCCATCGACGCGCTGCGCGCGGTCGCGTCCCCCCAGCCGATCGCCGTCGATCTCGGCACCGGCAGCGGGGCGCTCGCGCTCGCGCTCGCCACCGAGGTGCCGCACTCCCTCGTCTCGGCGGTCGAGCTGTCGCCCGAGGCAGCCGTCTGGACCCGCCGCAACATCGCCTCCGTCGGCGCCGAGAACATCCGACTCGTCGAGGGGGATCTCGCCGACGCGCTGCCCGAGCTCGACGGCTCGGTCGACGTCGTGGTCTCCAACCCGCCCTATGTGCCGCTCGGCATGATCCCGCGCGACCCCGAGGTGCGCCTGCACGATCCGGCGCTCGCGCTCTACGGGGGCGACGACGGGCTCGTCGTGGTCCGCTCGCTCTCGCTCACGGCACGTCGCCTGCTGCGACCCGGGGGAGTCCTCGTGATCGAGCACGGCGAACTCCAAGGAGGCGCGATCCGGGCGATCCTGCAGGCCGACGGATGGCGCGGGGCCACCACCACGACCGACCTCACGGGGCGCGACCGCGCGACCACGGCGGTGCGCTGAGCGGGCTCTGCGGTCCGTCGCACTACTATCGACAGGTCATGGCCTCTCTCTACGACTGCTCCGTCGACTCCGAACTGCTCGCCGGCATGCGCTTCGCGCGCGCCGCCATCGGGCGCGGTGAGCTCGTCGTCCTGCCCACCGACACGGTCTACGGCGTCGGCGCCGACGCGTTCGACCCCGCCGCGGTCCAGCGCCTGCTCGACGCGAAGGGTCGCGGGCGTCAGTCGCCGCCGCCCGTGCTGATCAAGGGGCTCGACACACTCGCGGCCCTCACCGAGTCCGTCCCCGACGTCGTGCGGCCGCTGCTCGACGAGTTCTGGCCCGGGCCGCTGACGGTCATCTTCCGCGCGCAGCCCTCCCTCACCTGGGATCTCGGCGAGACCCGAGGCACCGTCGCCCTGCGCATGCCGAGTCACCCGCTGGCCCTCGAGCTGCTCGAAGAGACCGGCCCGCTGGCCGTCTCGAGCGCGAACCTCACGGGTCGGCCCGCGGCGACGACGGCGGCCGACGCCCGCGACATGCTCGGCGACTCGGTCTCCGTCTACCTCGACGCCGCCGCCGTCGGATCGGACTACGAGCGGCGCCCGGGGGCGAACACCGGCTCGACGATCGTCGATGCGACCGCCGCCGAAGACGGCGTCCTCCGGATCGTCCGGCACGGCGTGCTCGCCGACACCGAGATCACGCGCGTCGTCGGAGTCGACGCGATCGCGTGAGGTACTACCTGCTCGCGATGGCCATCGCGGCGGCGGTCAGCTTCGTCATGTCGGTGGTGGCCTGGCGGGTCGGCCTCAAGTACAAGATCTATCCCACCATCCGCGAACGCGACGTCCACAAGACGCCGACACCTCGACTCGGCGGCGTCGCGATGTACGCCGGCGTGGTCGTGGCGCTGCTCTCCGCCTGGCTGATCTTCCCGCTCATCTCCGGTGTCGACTACTTCCGCCTCGTGTTCGCCGACGCCGGTCCGCCGCTGGCGATCATCGCGGCGGCGACGATCATCGTCGTCATCGGCGTGGTCGACGACCTCTACGACCTCGACTGGATGACGAAGCTCGCCGGGCAGATCATCGCAGCGGGGGTCCTGGCCTGGCAGGGCGTCCAGCTGGTCTCGCTTCCCCTCGGCGGCAGTCTGGCCATCGGCTCGCCCTACATGTCGCTCATCCTCACCATCCTCGCGGTGGTGCTCGTGATGAACGCCGTCAACTTCATCGACGGACTCGACGGTCTGGTCGCCGGGGTGGCCATCGTCGCCAACGGCGTGTTCTTCGTCTACAGCTTCGTCATCTCGATCACCATCGGTCAGACCGAGTACTTCAACCTGGCGGCGCTGATCTCCGCCGTGCTGATCGGCGCCTGCCTCGGCTTCCTGCCGCTGAACTGGCACCCCGCCCGACTCTTCATGGGCGACGCGGGCGCCCTGCTGACGGGGCTCCTCATGGCGACGAGCGCCATCTCGGTGACGGGTCAGATCGACCCGGCGCAGATCTCACGGACGGCGCTCCTGCCGGCCTTCATCCCGATCCTGCTCCCGTTCGCCATCCTCATCGTGCCGCTGCTCGACTTCGGGCTCGCGGTCCTCCGCCGGGTGAGCGCCGGCAAGTCGCCCTTCAGCGCCGATCGGAAGCATCTGCACCACCGCCTCCTCGACATGGGCCACTCGCATTTCCAGGCCGTCCTGATCTTCTACGCCTGGACGGTCGTCGTCGCCGTCGGCTGCCTGATGTTCCTCTTCGTCAAGCCCACGTACTTCGTCATCGTGTTCCTCTGCGTCGGGCTCGTGGCCTGCACCGCCGCGACGCTCGCGCCGCTCAGCCGACGCAAGCGCGTCGAGATGGCCGTCCAGACGACCCCGCGTGACGATCTCGAGGTCAGCGCATCCGGTCGCTTCGACCCGCTCGACGAAGCGGCCTCCGCGCTCGACCCCGCCGACACCGACACGGCCGCACAGGCTGCCGTCCCGGAACTCTCACCCCCGAAGGAACGACCATGAACGACGCCCGATCGATCTTCGTGCAGGTGCTGCGCTACACGGCCGTGCTGGCCCTCGTCATCGCCGTCGTCGGAGGAGGCGCGGGTTACCTCGCCGCCGGCACCGACGGCCTGTACAGCGCCCTGCTCGGAACAGCCCTCGCCGTGCTCTTCGCGGGCATCACGGCCGCCAGCATGCTCGTGGCGATCCGCTTCGAGCTCGCCGCCTTCTTCGGCATCGTGATGGGCGCGTGGCTCCTCAAGCTCGTCATCTTCATCGTCCTCCTCGTGCTGGTGCGCGATCAGCCTTTCGTCAACGACGTGGTGCTGTTCCTGTCGCTCGTGGTCTCGATCATCGGGACGCTCGCGATCGACGCCCTGGTGGTCGTGAGGGGGCGTCTGTCGCACGTGAGCGACGCATCGCTGCCCCCGGCGCCACGCGACTGACAGCAGACCCTTGCGGACCTGCCAGCGAACACTGCAGCGGGTGAAATAAGCTCAGCCGATTCGTCTCTGCGGTCCATACCTTGGTAGGGTTATCTCCGTTCCCCGGCCGCGATTCTCTGCGGGTTATCGGATGACAAACCCACCAATCGTCGCGACACTTCAGGGTGCTCGCCCCGACACAGGAGATAGCGCTGATAGCGAACGCTGTGAACCTGCTCTCCGCCGCCGATGCCGGCCACGGAGACGGGGGATTCCACGCCCCGACTCTTGACGAGTTCTTCCCGCCCGCCATCTTCTTCGAGGGCACGCCCTTCGAACTGAACCGCATCATGCTGGTCCGCCTCTTCGCGATCGCCGTCATGCTGCTGCTGTTCTGGCTGGCTCTCCGCAAGGGCCGGCTCATCCCGTCCCGTGGGCAGAGCATCGCCGAACTGGGCCTCGACTTCGTCCGCATCCAGATCGTCGAGGAGATCCTCGGCGAACGACTCGGTCGCAAGTACCTGCCGATCCTGGCCGCGATGTTCTTCGGCATCTTCGCGATGAACATCACCGGCATCATCCCGGGGCTCAACATCGCCGGCACGTCCGTCGTCGCCATGCCGCTGCTGCTGGCCGTGGTCGCGTACATCATGTTCATCTACGCGGGCATCCGCGAGGCGGGTACGGGAACGTTCTTCCGCAACGCGCTCTTCCCGCCCGGTGTCCCGTGGCCGATGTACATCCTGCTGACGCCGATCGAGTTCATCAACATCTTCATCGTGCGGCCGATCTCGCTCGCTCTCCGACTCCTGCTGAACATGATGGTCGGGCACCTCCTGCTGGTGCTCTGCTTCGCGGCGACGCACTTCTTCTTCTTCAGCATGAGCGGCGGGTTCATGGCCTTCGGCGCCCTGACCCTCATCGGCGGCTTCGTCATGACCATCGTCGAGATGGCCGTCGCGATCCTGCAGGCCTACGTCTTCACACTCCTCGCCTCGGTCTACATCCAACAGGCTGCGGCGAAAGAACACTAAGAACGACGACGGCGTCCGTCGACCGACGGACACCGCCCAACCGGAAGGAAACACAAGTGGACACCACCACGATCCTCGCTGAGATCAACGGCAACATCGCGACCGTCGGCTACGGCCTCGCTGCGATCGGCCCCGGTATCGGTATCGGCATCGTCGCGGGCAAGACCGTCGAAGCCATGGCTCGTCAGCCCGAGCTCGCCGGCCGCCTCCAGGTCACCATGTTCCTGGGTATCGCATTCACCGAGCTGCTGGGCTTCATCGGCCTCGCCGCCGGCTTCATCTTCTCCTGATCAGTTAGGACGACACACCGATGATCGAGACGATCCTCGCGGCCGAAGGCGGCGCGCCCGAAGGGGCTGCCATCTTCTTCCCCGCCGATTACGACATCCTCTGGTCCCTCGTCGTCTTCGTGGTCATCGCTGCGTTCTTCGGGATCTTCGCGATCCCCAGGTTCCGCAAGATCCTCGACGAGCGCGCCGAGAAGATCGAGGGTGGCATCAAGCACGCCGAGGCCGCTCAGGCCGAGGCAGCCGTGGCCCTCGACGAGTACAAGAAGCAGCTCGCGGACGCTCGGGCCGAGGCTGCGCGCATCCGTGAGGCAGCGCGTGCCGAGGGCAACGAGATCCTCGCCGAGATCAAGCAGCAGGCTCAGGCCGACGCCGATCGCATCACCGCATCGGCACACGCCCAGATCGAGGCCGAGCGCCAGGCCGCCGTGGCCTCCCTCCGCGCCGAGGTCGGATCGCTCGCGATCGACCTCGCGTCGGGTGTCATCGGCGAGTCGCTCAACGACGACGCCAAGGCGTCGGCAGTCGTCGACCGCTTCCTGGCCGACCTCGAAGCCGACCAGAACGCTAAGGCGGGCAGCTGACGATGGGTTCCATGTCCCGAGAGGCCCTCGGGTCGGCACGGTCCGTCCTCTCCGATCTGGGTGGGGCGGCCGACCTGGCCACCGGCGAGCAGCTGCTCGACGCTGGCCGGGTCATCGGCGGCTCGGTGCAGCTGCAGGCCTACTTCGCCGATCCGTCGACAGACGTCGTCGTCAAGAAGCAGCTCGTGGACCGGCTCTTCGGCTCGTTCTCCGAGGCGGCACGGGCCCTGCTCGTGTCGGTCGTCGGCAGCCGGTGGTCGTCGTCCCGCGATCTGCTCGCCGGCATCGAAGAACTCGGGTTCCGGGTGATCGCACTCAGCGCCCCCGGCGACAGCGGCATCGAGAACGAGCTCTTCGCGTTCGACGCCGTCGTCCGATCCGACGCTCAGCTCGAGTTGGCCATCGGAACCAAGCTCAGCGACGCGTCGTCGAAGGCGGGCCTCGTCCAGCGTCTGCTGGGCGACAAGGCGAGTCCTCAGACGCTCGCCATCGTGTCGCACCTCGTGCGCCAGCCTCGCGGTCGGCGCATCGGCGAGCTGCTCCGCACGGCCGCCGACATCGTCGCCGACCAGTCCGACCAGCTCGTGGCCACCGTGACGAGTGCGACCCGGCTCGACTCGTCGCACGTCGCTCGTCTCGAGGCGGGGCTCGCGCGGCAGTTCGGGCGTAATCTCCGCATCAACCAGGTCATCGACCCGGCCATCATCGGCGGTCTGCGTGTGCAGGTCGGCGACGAGGTCATCGACGGGACCGTCGCTACGAAGCTGAGTCTCCTCCGACTCCAGCTCGCCGGTTAGACGCGACCTCCCCCACACAGACTCGAGGCCTCCTGAAGCCTCGCTACGAATAGGAATCACAATGGCAGACATCAAGATCAGCCCCGATGAGATTCGCGACGCGCTGAAGGACTTCGTCTCGTCGTACGACCCGTCGAAGGCCTCCACCACGGAGGTCGGCCACGTCACGGACGCCGCCGACGGCATCGCGCACGTCGAGGGTCTCCCGGGCGTCATGGCGAACGAGCTCATCCGCTTCGCGGACGGCACCCAGGGCCTCGCCCAGAACCTCGACGAAGACGAGATCGGCGCGATCGTCCTCGGCGAGTTCTCCGGCATCGAAGAGGGCATGGAGGTCACCCGTACGGGAGAGGTCCTCTCGGTCCCCGTCGGTGACGGCTACCTCGGCCGCGTCGTCGACCCGCTCGGCGCCCCGATCGACGGACTCGGCGACATCGCGACCGAGGGTCGTCGTGCTCTCGAGCTCCAGGCTCCCGGCGTCATGCAGCGCAAGTCGGTCCACGAGCCCATGCAGACCGGCATCAAGGCCATCGACGCCATGATCCCCGTCGGCCGCGGCCAGCGTCAGCTGATCATCGGCGACCGCCAGACCGGCAAGACCGCCATCGCCATCGACACCATCATCAACCAGAAGGCGAACTGGGAGTCCGGCGACGAGACCAAGCAGGTGCGCTGCATCTACGTGGCCATCGGTCAGAAGGGCTCGACGATCGCCTCCGTCAAGGGCGCGCTCGAAGAGGCCGGCGCCATGGAGTACACGACCATCGTCGCCGCTCCCGCCTCCGACCCCGCCGGCTTCAAGTACCTCGCGCCCTACACGGGCTCGGCCATCGGCCAGCACTGGATGTACAGCGGCAAGCACGTCCTCATCATCTTCGACGACCTGTCGAAGCAGGCCGAGGCGTACCGCGCCGTGTCGCTCCTGCTGCGTCGTCCGCCGGGCCGCGAGGCGTACCCCGGCGACGTCTTCTACCTGCACTCGCGTCTGCTCGAGCGTTGCGCGAAGCTCTCCGACGAGCTGGGTGCCGGTTCGATGACGGGTCTGCCCATCATCGAGACCAAGGCGAACGACGTGTCGGCGTACATCCCGACCAACGTCATCTCGATCACCGACGGTCAGATCTTCCTGCAGTCCGACCTGTTCAACGCGAACCAGCGCCCCGCCGTCGACGTCGGCATCTCGGTGTCGCGTGTCGGTGGAGACGCTCAGGTCAAGTCGATCAAGAAGGTCTCGGGCACGCTGAAGCTCGAACTGGCGCAGTACCGGTCGCTCGAGGCGTTCGCGATGTTCGCATCCGACCTCGACGCCGCCAGCCGTCGTCAGCTCGCCCGTGGTGCGCGCCTGACCGAGCTGCTCAAGCAGCCGCAGTACTCGCCCTACCCCGTCGAAGAGCAGGTCGTCTCGATCTGGGCCGGTACCAACGGCAAGCTCGACGAGGTCCCCGTCCCCGACATCCTCCGGTTCGAGCGCGAGCTGCTCGACTACATGGGTCGCAACACCGACGTGCTGAGCAAGCTGCGCGACACGAACGTGCTGAGCGACGACATCGTCTCGGCCCTCGACTCGGGCATCGACTCGTTCAAGCAGGAGTTCCAGACGGGTGAGGGCAAGCCCCTCGCCTCCGTCGGGCGCGAAGAGTTCACGGCCACCGACGCCGACGACGTCAACCAGGAGAAGATCGTCAAGACGAAGCGCTGACGCGCTCTTCGACGATCACGACTGACGAGACAACAGGAGAACAATGGGAGCCCAACTCAGGGTCTACCGACAGAGGATCCGCTCGGCGCAGACGACCAAGAAGGTCACGCGCGCCATGGAGCTCATCTCCGCGTCGCGCATCCAGAAGGCGCAGGCGCGGATGAAGTCCTCGGGTCCGTATTCGCGGGCCATCACGCGGGCGGTGTCGGCCGTGGCGACGTTCTCGGACGTCGATCACATCCTCACCACCGAGCCCGCGACGATCGAGCGCGCTGCGATCGTCGTCTTCACGTCCGACCGCGGTCTCAACGGCGCGTTCAGCTCGAACACGCTGAAGGAGAGCGAGCAGCTCGCCGAGCTGCTGCGCAGCCAGGGCAAGGACGTCGTCTTCTACATCGTCGGTCGGAAGGCTCAGAACTACTTCGCCTTCCGCAAGCGCGACGCGGAGCAGATCTGGACGGGCAACACCGACCAGCCCGAGTTCGCGACGGCGAAGGAGATCGGCGACGCGGTCGTCGGCAAGTTCCTCACCGAGGCGGCCGAGGGCGGCGTCGACGAGATCCACATCGTCTACAACCGCTTCGTGAACATGGTCAGCCAGGTCCCCGAGGTCGTCCGGCTCCTTCCCCTGGAGGTCGTGGAGGGCATCGAAGAGCCTGCTGACGACGAGGTGCTCCCGCTCTACGACTTCGAGCCGGATCCCACGGAGGTGCTGGACGCGCTTCTGCCCGTCTACATCGAGAGCCGCATCTTCAACGCCATGCTCCAGTCCGCGGCTTCCGAGCACGCGGCCCGTCAGAAGGCCATGAAGGCGGCGAGCGACAACGCCGACACCCTCATCCGCGACTTCACCCGTCTGGCGAACAACGCCCGACAGGCCGAGATCACGCAGCAGATCTCCGAGATCGTGGGCGGCGCCGACGCCCTCAGCTCGGCCAAGTAGATCTGCACCCCAGTTTCATCATCCGAAGAGAGAGAAGCCATGACTGACACCGCAACCGCGCCGGTCGCGACCGAGTCGGCTCCCGGCGTCGGGCGAATCGCCCGGGTCACGGGCCCCGTCGTCGACATCGAGTTCCCGCACGACGCCATCCCGGGCGTCTACAACGCGCTCAAGACCACGATCACCATCGGCGACACGACCAGCGAGCTGACGCTCGAGGTCGCGCAGCACCTCGGTGACGACCTCGTCCGCGCCATCGCGCTGAAGCCCACCGACGGTCTCGTCCGTGGCCAGGACGTCACCGACACGGGCGGCCCCATCTCCGTTCCCGTCGGCGACGTCACCAAGGGCAAGGTCTTCAGCGTCACGGGCGACATCCTGAACCTCGAGGGCGACGAGCAGATCGAGATCACGGAGCGCTGGCCGATCCACCGCAAGCCCCCGGCCTTCGACCAGCTCGAGTCGAAGACGCAGCTCTTCGAGACCGGCATCAAGTCCATCGACCTCCTGACCCCGTACGTCCAGGGTGGGAAGATCGGCCTCTTCGGTGGGGCCGGCGTCGGCAAGACCGTCCTCATCCAGGAGATGATCCAGCGCGTCGCACAGGACCACGGTGGAGTCTCCGTGTTCGCCGGTGTCGGTGAGCGGACCCGCGAGGGCAACGACCTCATCGCCGAGATGGAAGAAGCGGGTGTCTTCGACAAGACGGCCCTCGTCTTCGGCCAGATGGACGAGCCGCCGGGAACGCGCCTCCGTGTCGCCCTGTCGGCGCTGACGATGGCGGAGTACTTCCGCGACGTGCAGAAGCAGGACGTCCTGCTCTTCATCGACAACATCTTCCGCTTCACGCAGGCCGGCTCCGAGGTGTCGACCCTCCTCGGTCGCATGCCCTCCGCCGTGGGCTACCAGCCGAACCTCGCCGACGAGATGGGCGTCCTCCAGGAGCGCATCACCTCGACCCGTGGACACTCGATCACGTCGCTGCAGGCCATCTACGTGCCTGCGGACGACTACACCGACCCGGCCCCGGCGACGACCTTCGCGCACCTCGACGCCACGACCGAGCTCTCCCGTGAGATCGCATCGCAGGGTCTGTACCCCGCGATCGACCCGCTGACCTCGACCAGCCGCATCCTCGACCCCCGCTACCTGGGCGATGCGCACTACAACACGGCCATCCGCGTGAAGGCGATCCTCCAGAAGAACAAGGAGCTCCAGGAGATCATCGCGATCCTCGGTGTCGACGAGCTCTCCGAAGAGGACAAGATCACCGTCTCGCGCGCCCGTCGCATCCAGCAGTTCCTCTCGCAGAACACGTACATGGCGAAGAAGTTCACGGGTGTCGAAGGCTCCACCGTGCCTCTGAAAGAGACCATCGAGTCGTTCACGGCGATCGCCGACGGCGAGTTCGACCACGTGGCGACCCAGGCGTTCTTCAACGTCGGCTCGATCTCCGACGTCGAAGAGAAGTGGGCTCAGATCCAGAAGGAGAACGGCTGATCGTGGCTGCTCTCTCAGTGAGCGTCGTCTCGGCCGACCACGAAGTGTGGTCGGGCGAGGCGTCGTCGATCGTCGCTCGCACCGCCGAGGGTGAGATCGGGATCCTCCCGGGTCACGAGCCCATCCTCGCCATCCTGGCCACGGGTCAGGTGCGCGTCCGGTTGTCCGACGGCACGACCGTCGAGGCCACCGCCGACGACGGGTTCCTGTCCGTCGAGAACGACACGGTCACCGTCGTCGCGCGCAACGCGCAGCTCGTCTGACCCGTTCGTCCTCCGCTACACCGTGCTGTTCCTGCTGCCCCCGTCCGAGACAAAACTCGACGGGGGCAGCAGTGCGTCCAGGCTCGAACTCGACGGCCTCGCCTACCCCGGCCTGACCGGCGTGCGTCGTGACGTGATCGGGCGCCTGTCGCTGTTGGCATCCGACGACGTCGCGGCCCTCTCCGCTCTCAAACTCGGCCCCCGGCAGCTTCACGAAGTCGTCCGCGATCGCGAGATCGAGACCTCTCCGACCATGCGCGCACTGAGCCGATACACGGGTGTGCTGTTCGACCCTCTCGATGCCGCGCGCCTGTCTCCGGCCGCCTGGCAATGGGCCCACCGCCACATCCTCGTGCACTCGGCGCTCTTCGGACCGGTGCGTGCCACCGATCTCATCCCCGCGTACCGGCTGTCGCACGACTCCCGACTGCCCGGTGCGTCGCTCCGATCGACCTGGCGCCGACCCGTCTCGGAGGTGCTCGACGACGCCGGCGAATTCGTCGTCGACCTTCGCTCCGAGGGGTACGTCGGGCTCGGGCCCGCGGGCGACCGATCCACCTACATCCGGGTCGTCTCCGACGCAGGCGGTCGTCGGCGGGCGCTGAACCACTTCAACAAGAAGTCGAAGGGGCTTCTCATGGCGGCGCTCCTCGCCGATCGACCGACGCTCGAGACCGCCGTCGACTTCTTCGACTGGTGCCAAGATAACGAGATCGTCGTCGAACCCGGCCACGAGACCCTGCTCGTCGCCGAGACGCTGCTCGAGCGGGAGTCCGTTCAGGTGACCGGCACCGGGCCCTCCCGATAGACGATCCCCTCATGACGGAGCAGCCACTGCTTCGTCTCGACTCCGCTCCCCACCGTGTATCCCGTGACGCCGCCGGTGCGCCCGAGGACGCGATGGCAGGGGATCAGCAGGGGCAGGGGATTCGCCGCGACGGCCCCGCCGACGGCGCGACCGGCCTGCGGGCTGCCGATCACACCGCCCAGGCGGCCGTAGGTCGTCGTCTCGCCCCACGTGACGTCCGTCAGCGCCGACCATATCGAGCGCTGGAACATCGTGCCGGTCATCCGCAACGGCAGATCGAACCGCCGACGGTGACCGGTGAAGTAGTCGCCGAGCTGACGTCGGGCAGCATGCAGCAGAGCGTCCGGTCGTTCGTCGAGATGATCGTGGGGGAGCGGCCCCGTTCCGGCGACGACGACGCGTTCGACGGCGAAGTGCCGGGTGACGATCTCGATGCGGCCGATGGGGCTGTCCAGTCGGACGAAGCCGACGTCGTCCTCCACGCGGTCGTCGTCCGGTGGGAGCGGAGGCACGAGGACGAGGTCAGGCATGGCGTCACCGTAGGAGGCGCACGAGCTCGCGGGGCGGGATGCGGGCGGGGGGTGTGGACGGATCGCGTCGATCGGCGTCGGTGGAGGAGACGACCCGGGGCGCGACCGGCGCTAGCGTGTCTGACGAGGCGACCCGCGCCTCCTCGGCTTCCCGACGGAAGGACGACCGCGTGCGATCCGACGATCCCGATCGGGGCGAGCGCCTCGACGACACCGTGCTGTCCCGGCTCGACGACACGGTGCTCCGACGCACCGACCGTCGAGGGTCCGCGGCGGTCGGTGCCGAGACGCGGGCGCCGGCGCCACGCCGCCTGTCGGGCGTCGTGATCGGGGACAGCGTCTTCCGGCTGGACGGACCCGTGATCGTGGGCCGCCGCCCCACGGCTCCCCGGGTGGTGCGCGGAGCCGCACCCCGGCTGGTGTCCGTCCCGTCTCCGACGCACGAGGTGTCGGGCAGTCACGTGGAGTTCCGGCAGGACGGCGACGTGGTGGTGGTCACCGATCTGCGGTCGACCAACGGCACGACCGTGAGGTCGCCGGCGCGGCTTCCGGTGAGACTTCGGCAAGGCGAGTCGACCGTGGCGGTTCCAGGCACGATAGTTGACCTAGGCGACGGGAACTCCCTCGAGATCGTCGCCCCTCTCAGATCAACCGCTCAGGAAGAACCCCACACGTGACAGAGCTCGGCCGCCCGACGACCGCCCACACCGTGACAGTCGGCGACGACTCGGTCGTCCTCGACTGGGCCGGTGCGACCGACGTGGGGCGCAGGCGGGCCCACAACGAAGACAGTCTTCTCGCGGAGTCGCCGTTCTTCGTCGTCGCGGACGGCATGGGCGGGCACAGCGCCGGCGACGTGGCGAGCGACGCCGTCGTGCGCCGCATGCTCGAGGTGTCCGAGGGCGCGACGGCCTCGACCGACGACGTCGAGGAGGCGCTGCGCCGTGCGACGGCGGACATCGCTGTCGCGGCGGAGGAGACCGAGCTCGGCGTCGGGACGACCGCGACGGGCGCCGTGCTGACGCACGGCGACGAGGGCTTCGAGTTCACCGTCTTCAACGTCGGCGACTCGCGCGTGTACCTCCTGCACGAGGGGCGGCTCCACCAGGTCACCGTCGACCACTCCGTGGTCCAGGAGATGGTGAACGCCGGTCTGCTCAAGGCGGAGGACGCCGAGGGCCACCCCGACAGCAACGTCATCACCCGCGCCGTCGGGTTCGACACCGACCAGGAGCCGGACTACTGGCGGGTGCCCGCCCGACCCGGCCTGCGCCTCCTCGCCTGCTCGGACGGGTTGACGAAGGAGCTGTCCGGTCAGCGCATCGAGGAGATCCTGGTCGACGTGAGCGATTCGCTCGCGGCGGCCGGCGCACTCGTCGATGCCGCCGTCGAGGCCGGTGGGCGCGACAACGTCACAGCGGTGGTCATCGACGTCCGTGCCGCGAGCGAGGCCGTCGGCGCGACCGACGAGTGACCCGGGTCGCGGTCCACCGCGTCGAGGTTCATCGATCCCTCCCCAGAAGTGGGGGAGGGCGCGGCACCCCACGGAGTCGCCGCTCGTGGCGAGAGGCCCGGTGGCGACACCTACAATCGATCGCGCCGACCCGACGTCGGCCCACCTGACCGAACGACCGACCTTCGAGGAGGCCGACGTGGCGCGACGACTGCCGTCCCAGCCCCCTGTGCTGCCCGGTTTCACGCCGGTGCGGGTGCTCGGCTCGGGCGGCTTCGCCGACGTGTTCCTGTACGAGCAGAACATGCCGCGTCGTCAGGTCGCGGTGAAGGTCATGCTCAGCGCGGTCGTCGACGACCGCGTGCGTCAGATGTTCCAGGCCGAGGCCAACCTCATGGCGCAGCTCAGCGCGCATCCGTCGATCCTCACCGTCCATCAGGCGAGCGTGTCCGCCGACGGTCGGCCCTACCTCGTGATGGAGCTCTGCTCCTCCTCACTCAGCGATCGCTACCGAAAAGACCGCATCCCGGTGGCGGACGTCCTCCGCATCGGCGTCAAGATCGGCAGCGCCGTCGAGACCGCGCATCGACAGGGTGTGCTGCATCGCGACCTCAAACCGTCCAACATCCTGACCACCGCCTACGGGCATCCCGTCCTGTCCGACTTCGGCATCGCCGCGTCGCTCGGCGAGAGCGAGCCGAACGACGTCGTCGGCATGTCCATCCCCTGGTCGGCACCCGAGGTCCTCCTGGACGAGACGGGCGGCACCATCGAGTCCGAGGTCTGGTCGCTCGGGGCGACCGTCTACTCGCTCCTGGCCGGACGCAGCCCCTTCGAGATCCTCGGCGGGGAGAAGAACACCGCGTCCGATCTGATCGCGCGGATCGACAAGGCCCGCCTCGCGCCCACCGGTCGGACGGACGTGCCGGCGAGCCTCGAGCGCGTCCTCGCGACGGCGATGTCGAGACGCCCCCAGCAGAGGCCGTCGAGCGTGCTCGAGCTGATCCGAGAGCTGCAGCGGATCGAGAGCGAGATCGGCGTCGCGCAGACCCCGATCGAGGTCGCCGTCGACGACTGGGCGCTCGCCACCGTGGCGGACCTCGAAGACCGGACGCGCCTCCGGGGGGCCGCCCCGGCGGTGTCGGCGAGTCGTCGCCGCCGACGACGGCGCGTGACCGAGGCTCAGGCCCGGGCTGTCCACGGTGGCGACACGGTCGGGGACCGCGCCGTCTCCCGAGGGGTCGCGACGAGGACGGGCCGCGAGGGGCGCAGCAGGACGAGGGGCGCGATGGTGGGGCTGCTGGTGGCCGTCGCGGTCGGCGTCATCGCTCTGGGGGCGGCCGCCACGCTGGTGCTGGTGCGATCCGACCCGGACAGTATCCCGCGGGTGGTCGACGTCGAGGCGGAACGGGACGGCGAGACCGTGACCTTCCGCTGGGACGATCCGGGCCTGCGGGCCGGCGACCTGTACGTCATCGAGACCGACACCGCCGGGAGGGCCGACACCAGCCAGCAGGCGGGCGCGAGCTTCGTCGTCGGCGACGCGGCCGACCGTTCCGAGGTCTGCGTGACGGTGAGCGTCAATCGCGCCGGCCGCACGGGCCAGCCGAGCGCGGAGACGTGCGCGTCGGGGGAGGGCGGATGAGTCGTCTCGGCGCCTGGATGCGATCGCATCGATCGGCGGTGGCCACGGGTGTCAGCGGGCTCGTCATCGTGGGACTCGTGGCGGGCGTGGCCCTCGTCGGGCCGGGGTACGAGCAGCAGCGCCTCGACCTGGACGACGGCACCGTCTGGGTGGCGAACGGCTCGCGGACGGCGATCGGCCGCGCCAACCCCGACGTGGGGGAGCTGAACTCCGCCGTCCGGAGTCAGGGTTCGGATCTCTCGGTCGTGCAGACTCCGACCGCCGTCGTGCTCGTCGACCGTACGAGCGCGACGGCGGGGATCGTGGACCCCGCGACCGCCACGGCGGATGTCAGCGTGCCGCTGCCGCCCGAGAGCCCCGAGGTGCTGCTCGTCGGCGATCGCGCTGTCGTCCTGTCGGGGGGCACGGGCGAGGTCTGGTCGGCGCCGGCGGCCGAGCTCGACTCG
The DNA here is from genome assembly GCF_034045195.1 of Frigoribacterium sp. CFBP9030. Taxonomy (NCBI): domain Bacteria; kingdom Bacillati; phylum Actinomycetota; class Actinomycetes; order Micrococcales; family Microbacteriaceae; genus Frigoribacterium; species Frigoribacterium sp. CFBP9030. The sequence goes on along the minus strand of NZ_JAXCWG010000013.1, from coordinate 49,009 downwards.
TTCACGAGCGACGCCGCCGCCGACTTGAGCCTCGGGGGCGACCTGGTGGCCGGCACCTCACCCGAGGGAGGGATCGTCGTGTTCTCGGCCGAGAGCGGGATGGTCTCTCTGGTCGACTCCGGCCAGGGGCTCGACGTGACGTCGACGCAGGCCGTCGAGACGACCGGCGAGGGGCCTTATCAGGTGGCGGCCGCCGGCTCCCACTGGGCGCTGCTCGACACGGTGTCGGGCGAGCTGACCGTCGACGGACGCACGGTGGAGGTGCCGGGCGGCGGAGATGGAGTCTCCGCCCTGCAGACCGGCGGCGCCGCCGACGACGCGTTCGTCGTCGCCACGTCGAGCGGTCTCTCGTCCGTGCCGTTCGCCGCCGACCGCGTCGACGAGCTCGTCTCGGGTCGAGACGGGACGCCGGCACGACCGGTGGTCGTCGACGGATGTCTCCGGGCAGCCTGGTCGGACGGGACGGAGTGGAGCGACTGCTCGTCGTCACGCGGCGGTCTCACCGCACTCGAGGGGGTGCCCGCCGACGCGGGTCTCGTCTACGACGTGAACGGACGCCGGGTCGTCTTGAACGATCCGGTCACCGGTCGCAGCTGGGCGGTGCAGTCGGGCGGCCGACTCATCGACAACTGGGACGACCTGCTCGATCGCGACGAGATGCGACAGGACGACGAGGATGACGTCGGCGACGACACGCTCGAGCTCGACCCCGACCAGAAGGCGCCGGTCGCCGCCGACGACGACTTCGGAGCCCGCGCCGGTCGCGCCACGAGCCTCCCCGTGCTGCTCGACGACTACGACCCGAACGGCGATCCGCTGTCGATCGACACGGTCGAGGGCGTCGACGACGCGGCCGGACGGGTCGACATCGTCGACGACAGGCAGCATCTGCTCCTCACTCTCGACGACGCCGCGAGCGGTGTGCTCGTCTTCGACTACACGATCTCGGACGGGAGGGGCGGACGGGACACGGCGACGGTCACCGTGACGGTCCGGTCGCCCGACGAGAACGGTCCGCCCGAACAGCGTCGATCGTCGGAGGCGGTGGTCGCGTCGTCGGGTCGGGTCACCACGCCGGTGCTGGGCGACTGGGTGGACCCCGACGGCGATGCCTTCTATTTGACGTCCGCCTCAGGCGAGGGCGGTGTCTCGTCCGCACCGGACGGCGACGTCGTCTACCAGGACAGCGGCGCCGGGGCGACGACCACGGACGTCGCGCTCACGGTGTCCGACGGGCGCGCCGAGGCCAACGGCGTGCTGCGCATCACCGTCGCGGCGGCGGGGGACACCCCGCTGACGACCGACTCCTTCTCGGTCCAGGCCTACGCGGGTCGGCAGACGACGATCAGGCCCCTGGCCTACGCCGAGGGAGGCACGGGCCCGGTCTCGCTGAACAGCGTCCCGGCACAGGAGGGCGCGGAGATCGCTCCGAGCTACGACGCGGGGACGCTGCTCTTCACGAGCGACGAGGTCCGGACCCACAACCTGGAGTACACGGTCACCGACGGCGACCAGACCGCGAGCGGGACCATCCGCGTGGAGGTGCTCTCGCCGCCCGACGTCAACAGCGCACCCGTGACGACGCCCAAGACGGTGTTCGTCGAGACGCTCAGCAGCGAGACCGTCGATGCGGCCGGGACCGATCGTGATCCCGCCGGGAACGTCCTCCTCGTGACCTCGGTCTCGCAGGCGCCCGAGTCGACCGGGCTCCGAGTCGAGACGATCGACCAGCGCTACGTCCGGGTGACGCTGACCAGACCCCTCGACGACGGTCCCGTCGAGCTGTCGTACACCGTGACGAACGGGCTCGCCTCCGCGGTGGGGAGCATCACCGTCGTGGAGATCCCCCGCCGCTCGCAGACCCAGCCGCCGGTCGCCACCGACGATCAGGCGACTGTCCGTGCGGGAGACGTCATCGACATCGACGTCCTCGCGAACGACGAGCAGCCGAACGGAGACGAGGTCTCGCTCGGGCACGACCTCCGTCGCCCGGTGCCGGAGGGTGGCGGTCTGCTGTTCGCCTCGGGTGACCGACTGCGCTACCTGGCCCCCGAGACGCCGGGCATCGTGACGGCCGTCTACACGGCGGTCGGCGAGGACGGCCAGACCGCCGACGCCCAGGTCACCATCACGGTCCGGGAGTCCGATGCGGCGACCAACGCGCCGCCCGTGCCGGAGACCGTCACCGCACGCGTCGTCGCGGGCGAGACGGTCCGCATCACCGTCCCGCTCGACGGCATCGACGCCGACGGAGACAGCGTGCAGCTCGTCGGGATCGGCAGCAACCCCGACAAGGGGGCCGTGTCGATGTCCGGCCCCGATCGTCTCGACTACGAGGCGGGCCCGTACGCGGCGGGCACCGACACCTTCGAGTACTCGGTGGTGGACGGTCTCGGGGCGCGAGCCACCGGCGTGGTGCGCGTCGGAGTGTCGGCCAGGGCGGACGGCTCCCGGGCCCCCGTCGCGGTGGAGGACGACGTCACGATGCGACCGGGCGGTTCGATCACCGTCCGGGTGCTCGACAACGACTCCGATCCCGACGGCGGAGACCTCTCGGTCACGGGCGTCGAGTCGAGTGATGAGACGGTCGATGCCGTGGTGGTGGACGACGAGCTCGTCACGGTCACGCCGCCCTCGACGCCCGGCAGCTACGGCGTGGTGTACGAGGTCGAGAACGCGCGCGGGGGGTCGAGCTCGAGCTTCGTCACCGTGACCGTCGATCCCGACGCTCCGCCGAACCCCCCGCTCGCCGACGACACCGTGCTCGACCTGCGCGACATCCGCGGCCGGGTGTCGGTCGACGTCGACGTCCTCGCGAACGTCTTCTCCGCCGACGTCCCGACCTCGCAGCTGGGCCTCGGCGTCGAGACCGGTTACGACGGCACAGCCGAGGTGACGGATGCCAGGCGCCTCCGGATCACGGTGACCGACGCGAGTCAGATCGTCCCGTTCTGGGTGTCGCACCCAGCCGACCCCGATGTCAGATCGCTCGCCTTCGTGCGGGTCCCCGGCTTCGACGACGCCCTGCCTCAGCTCGACCGCTCCGCCCCCTCGCTCTCCGTCGTGAGCGAGAGCACCCTCCGGATCGATCTCGAGGACCACGTCATCGCGGCCGGAGACCGGGGCGTCCGGCTGACTGACGCGGGGTCCGTCCGGGCGACGCACGCGAACGGCGACGACCTCGTGGTCGACGACACGACCCTGAGCTTCACCTCCGCCGATCTGTTCTTCGGGGTCGCCTCCGTCTCCTTCGAGGTCACGGACGGCCGCTCGGCCGACGACCCCGAGGGTCGGACGGCGACCCTCGTGCTGCCGATCACGGTCACGCCGCGCGACAACCAGCCGCCGGTGTTCACCGGGACGTCCCTCGACCTCGAACCGGGGGAGTCGCGTTCGATCGACCTCTCGAGGGTGACGACGTACCCGTACCCCGACGACGTCGGCGAGCTCCGGTACGAGCTGGGACGGGCATCCGGCCCGGGGTTCTCCTTCGATCTCACGGGACGAGAGCTGACGGTCACCGCCGCCGCGTCGACGGTCGAGGGCACCACGCGCACCCTGCCCGTATCGGTCTCCGACTCCGCGGCCGTCGGGCGAGGAGGCGCGGTGCGGCTGTCCGTCGTCGGCTCGACCCGGCCGCTGGTCGCCCCGGCCGCCGACTCGGTCGTGGTGGCTCGTGGCGGGGCCGCCACGGTCGACGTGCTCGCGAACGACGAGAGCCGGAACCCCTTCCCTGGGCAGCCCCTGCGCGTCGGCGGGATCCGCGGTCTGGGCGGCGCCTCGCTGCCGGCCGGCGTCGCCGTGACGCCGAGCGACGACGGGCGGACGTTGGCGGTGCGCGTCGCCGCGACGGCCTCGCCGATCGACGCCAACATCCAGTACCAGGTGGTGGACGCGACCGGTGATCCCTCGCGTGCCGTCTGGGGCAATGTCACGGTCTCCGTCCAGGACGTCCCCGACACCCCGGTGGCACCCGTCCGTGTCGGGGACTCCTCGGGCGGCCGGCTGACGCTCTCGTACGCTGCGCCGGCGTCGAACAACTCCCCTCTGACCGGCTTCCGTCTCACGGGCATCGGATCGGCCGGCTCGGTCTACACGAGGGACTGCGGCGTGTCGACGGTCTGCACCCTCACCGACCTCGATCCCGAGCAGACCTTCCGGTTCTCCGTCGTCGCCGCCAACGCCGTGGGCGCCTCGGAGCCCAGCGCCTCGAGCGACCCGTACCGTGCCGACTTCGTACCCGCGGCTCCCGGTGACGTGCAGGTGTCGCCGTCGACGACGGCGCCCGGGGTCCTCGACGTCCGATGGGCCGCCGTGCCGCGACCGGCCGGAGGGACCGCCGTGACGGGCTACACGGTCGAGATCACGGGCGACGGGGCGCCGGGCCCGCAGTCGACGACCTCGACGTCGGCGTCCATCCCCGGCCTCGTGCCGGGAGCCCGCTACGACGTACGGGTCTTCGCGACCAACAGGGCGCAGGTCGCCGACGCGTCCGACTGGTCGCGGAGCAGCGCGGTGCGGGCCGCCGCCGTCGGCGTCCCCGGCGCCTTCGCCGTCCGGGCCGGCGCCACGACGAACCAGGTGTCGATCTCCTGGACCGTGCCGGGCGCGGCCGGAGGGTCGGCTCCCCGCTTCGACGTCTATCGGTCGACGTCCGCGACGACGGTCACCGGGTGCTCGGCGACCGGCACCCGAGTGGCGCAGGGCCTCTCGTCGACCACCTACAGCGAGTCGCCCGACCGGGACGCGACCTACGTCTACACGGTCGTCGCGTCGAACGGGATCTTCTGCTCGAGCGCCGGCGCGACTGCGGAGAGCGTGACGCCGCCGGGTCGTGCCGAGGGATCGGTGGCCGTCGAGTACCGCGGCCCGGGGGGTCTGTTCAAGGCGCGCGTCCAGGGGCTGTCCGCACCGGGAGCCGTCGACTCCTACCGGTACCGGCTCGGTTCCGGCGAGTGGCGTCCCGTGCCCGCCGACGGCTTCATCACCGACGACAACGGGAACGGCGTGCCCCTCAGCGTCACCCTGCAGGCCTGCCGCACGGGTCAGACCCGCGACGAGTGCGGTCCCGCCTCGGCCGCGACGAGCGCGACCCCGGTCGACACGAGGGCCGTCGTGTCCTCCTGCACGGTCGGCGCGCCCCTGGGAGCGTCGGAGCCCCGCAACGTCGGCACGCCCGTGACGTCCGTCGTCGTGACGTTCGCCGGGCCGGGCTTCCCCGGGGGAGTCTCGAGCGACCCCGAGGGGATCGCCTACGGTTACAGCAGCGTGGTCCCGGACGGCGCGACCTCCGTGTCGGTCAAGGCGACCGTCGACGGTCACACCGACCCCGAGTCGGCGACCGCGCTCTGCGATCCCGCGCCCGGGCCCGCGTCGACCGACCCGACCGACCCCACCCCCTGACGAGAGAGCGAACGATCGCATGAGCATGACCCCCGAGCAGGCCGCCTGGTTCTCCGACGTCTTCGGTCGCCTGGTGGCCGGCGTCGACCAGGTGCTGCTCGGCAAGTCGTTCGTGGTCAGGCTGTCGTTCACGGCGATGCTGAGCGAGGGGCACCTCCTCCTCGAGGACTTCCCCGGAACGGGCAAGACGTCCCTCGCCCGCGCGATCGCGCAGAGCGTGCAGGGCACGAGCAGCCGGGTCCAGTTCACGCCCGATCTGCTGCCGGGTGACATCACCGGGGTCAGCGTCTACGACCAGGGGCGCAGGGAGTTCGAGTTCCATCGGGGTCCGATCTTCGCGAACGTGGTGCTGGCCGACGAGATCAACCGGGCGAGCCCGAAGACGCAGGCGGCCCTGCTCGAGGTCATGGAGGAGGGGCGGGTCACCGTCGACGGCGTCAGTCACGACGTCGGGCGCCCCTTCATGGTCATCGCGACGCAGAACCCCATCGAGCAGGCGGGAACGTACCGGCTCCCCGAAGCGCAGCTGGACCGCTTCGTCATGAAGACCTCCATCGGGTACCCGGATCACGCGGCGACGGTGCGGATCCTCGCGGGATCGGCGACCCGGGTCCACGAGGGGTCGATCCCACCCGTCGTCCGGGCCGACGTCGTCACCGAGATGGCGCTCCTGGCCCGCACCGTGCATGTCGAGCCGAGCATCAACGACTACGTCGCCCGGCTGGTCGAGGCGACCCGGGCGGCCGACGAGGTCCGGCTCGGGGTCAGCGTCCGCGGCGCACTCGCCCTGGTGCGCTGCGCCAAGACCTACGCGGCGTCCCAGGGGCGCCACTACGTCGTGCCGGACGACGTCAAGGCCCTCGCCGAACCCGTCCTCGCGCACCGCATCGTCCTCGACCCCGAGGCCGAGTTCGACGGCGTCACCCCGTCGAGCGTGATCGGCCAGCTGCTCCTCGAGACGCCCCCGCCGGCCGAGCGGAACACCGTGTGAGCGCCACCCCGACCCGAACGAGCCGTCGCGGGCGAGGCGACGCGGGCGTCGACCATCGACTCCCCGGGGCGACCGCCGGCGTCACCGAGGCACGCACGCGCATCGTGGGCGGACGCGTCGGTCCCGGCGCCGATGCCGTGCGCGCGGCGGCCGAGGCGGCCCAGGCCGTCCGCCGCGCCCTGTCGGGGGCCGGACGCGCCGTGTCGACGCTCGTGACCCCGCTCGGCTGGTCCGTGCTCTGCGTCGTCCCGCTCGGTCTCGTCGCCGGCTACGCCCTCGGGTGGACCGAACTGCTCGCCATCGCCGTGGCCGCCCTCGTCATGCTCGTCCTCGCGGCCCTCTCGCTCCTCGGCCGCACCGCCTTCGAGGTCGCGGTCGTGCTCCCCGACGACCGTGTGTCCGTGGGCCAGCCGCTGACGGGCGAGCTGCGGGTGGCGAACCCCACGCGGCGTCGCGTCGTCGGAGCGACCGTCGAGATTCCGGTGGCCGACGGACTCGTCGAGTTGCACCTCCCCGGGCTCCGCGCCGGCGGGTCCGTCCACGAGCCGTTCAGCGTCCCGACGTCGCGCCGCGGTCTCGTCCGGGTCGGTCCGGCGCGCACGGTGCGGGGCGACGCCGTCGGGCTCGTGCGTCGCGAGATCGAGTGGACCGACGCCGCCGAGGTCTTCGTGCACCCGACCACCGTCGGCATCCCGAGCACCAGCACGGGGTTCGTCCGCGACCTCGAGGGCAGCCCCACCCGCGATCTCGCGCCCGACGACCTCTCGTTCCACGCGATCCGCGAGTACCAGCCCGGCGACGAGCGTCGTCACATCCACTGGCGGTCGACGGCGAAGACCGGCACGTTCATGGTCCGCCAGTTCGAGCAGAGCCGCCGGTCGCACCTCGTCATCGCCTTGAGCCTCGCCCTCGACGACTTCGCCGACCCCGAGGAGTTCGAGCTCGCGGTCAGCGCCGCGGGGTCCCTCGGCGTCCGGGCCATCCGCGACGCGCGCGACCTCAGCGTCGTCGTCGGCGAGCGCACGCCAGACTCCGCCCGACGCCGCGCCGTCGCCGTGCGGACGCTCGACACGGTCACCCGGGGCCGGCTGCTCGACGGTCTCGCCGTCGTCGAGGCGTCCGAGTCGGCTCCGACGATCGCCGACGTCGCCCGGGCGGCGGGCGGTCAGGCGACCGGCGTCTCCGTCGCCTTCCTGGTCGTGGGGTCGACGACGACGCTCGCCGCACTGCGGTCCGCCGCCGTGCGGTTCCCGCTGGGCGTCGAGGTCGTGGCGATCGTCTGCGATGCGGAGGCGGTCCCGGGGGTGCGGCGGCTGGCGGATCTCACGGTGCTGACGATCGGCTACCTCGACGACCTGCGGCAGTCCCTGGCCAGGGCGGCGGCCTCGTGAGCGTCGACCCGGCGGGCCGCGGACCGGCAGCCGGACGACGGGCGGGAGCAGCGCCACGACGGCCCCGCGCCTCCTTCGTCGCCGCCGTCGCCGGGCTCCACGCCCTGTCGATGCTCGTCGCGACGTCCACTCTGTGGCCGGTGTACCAGAGCTCCGCATTCGTCGTGCTCGTCGTGGTGACCATCGCGGTCGGAACAGCCGTCGCGGTCGGCGGAGCCGTGCTGCGCGCGTCCAGCCTCCTCGTCCTGATCGCGACGGTCGTCGTCTTCCTGCTGCTCGGCGTGCCCCTGGCCGTGCCGTCCCAGACGGTCTGGGGCGTCGTCCCCACGGTGGCCGGTCTCGTCGACCTCGTCGGCGGCACGGCGTTGGGGTGGAAGCGGCTCGTGACGATCGGACTGCCGGTCGGCAGCTACGAGGCCCTCCTCGTCCCCGCCTTCGTGCTCGTCCTGCTCGCGACCGTGATCGGGCTGAGCGTCGCCCTCCGGTCGCGGCGGGGCGAGCTCGCCGTCGTCGCCCCGATCGTCGTCTATCTGGTCGGCATCGTGCTCGGACCGAGAGACGCCTGGCTTCCCCTCGGCACCGGGCTCGCCCTCCTGGCCTCGTGCGTGGGGTGGTCCCTATGGTGGCGCCTCCACAGACGTCGGGTCGCTCTGGCAGCGCTCGCAGGAGGCGCGGAGGCGGTCCGCGCGTCGGGTCATCGGACCGTCGCCGTGCGCGCCGTCGCCGGCTCGGTCGTCACGCTGCTCGTCGCCGGCGTGGTCGCCTCGGCGGTCGTCGTCGCCGCGCCGCCCTCGTCGCCCCGGACGGTCGCCCGGACGGTCGTCGACCCGCCCTTCGATCCGCGGAGTCTCGTCAGCCCCCTGACCCGTCTGCGGGTCTACGAGCAGCAGCCCGCCGTCGACCAGACCCTCCTGACCGTCCGCGGCCTCGGTGCCGGGCAGCTGCTCCGTCTCGCGACGCTCGACACCTACGACGGCGTCGCGTACACGGTCGGCAGCTCCGAGGTGTCGAGCGAGTCCGGATCGTTCGATCGGATCCCCTCGACGGTGGACCAGTCTGGTGTCGAAGGCCGGCGGGTCGAGCTCTCCGTCGAGGTCGGCTCGTACCGGGGGGTCTGGCTGCCGACGGTCGGTCGTCTCGAATCGATCGAGTTCGGCGGCGACGACGCCGCGACGCGGCCGACCGGACTCTTCTACAACGACGTCAGCGGGGCGGCCGTCGTCGACGGCGGACTCGACGCCGGAGACACCTACCGCCTCGACGCGGTGCTGCCGACGGGGCCGGACGTCGACCGGCTGGCCGACCTGACGCCCGGCTCGGCGAGTGTGCCGGAGCCCGTCGCCGTCCCGGACGAGCTGACCGACGCGCTCGCCGCCGACGTCCGAGGCGTCGACGGCCCGGGTGCCCGGCTTCAGGCCGCTCTGTCGGCACTCCGTGACGACGGATACATCTCGCACGGCGTCTCCGACGACGAGCCGCCGAGCCGTTCGGGTCACGGCTCCGAGCGTCTGGCGCAGCTCTTCACCGACCCGGTCATGATCGGCGACGCCGAGCAGTACTCGGCCGCGGCCGCTCTGATGGCCGGCGAGCTGGGGTTCCCCGCGCGCGTCGTGATGGGATTCGCGCCCGACGTCGGTGAGGCGACCGACGGCTCGGTGTCCGTGACAGGAGCCGATGTCACCGCGTGGATCGAGGTCGACACGCGGGAACACGGCTGGGTCGCGCTCGATCCCGTCCCCCTCGATCGCCCGATCCCCGACGAGCGGGTCCTCGATCCGAACCGACTGCAGCGCCCGGAGTCGGTGGTGCAGCCGCCCCTCCGGGAACCGCAGCTGCGCGACGAGCAGGCCCCACCGCAATCCGACCAGGAGACGCCGGAGGCGCCACCGGCCTGGCTGGCTATCGTCCGGCTGGTCGTCCCCATCGTCGGCGTCGTCGCTCTCGTCCTGGGACTGCTCGCCTCGCCGTTCCTCGCGATCGTCGCGGCCAAGGCACGTCGGCGTCGTCTTCGTCGTCGGCATCCGGACCCCGCGGTCCGGATCGCCGGCGGGTGGCGTGAGTTCCACGACGCCGCTCTCGATCACGGAGTCGAGATCCCCGCCTCGGCCACCCGGAGCGAGGCGGCTGAGATCGTCGGGGGCTCGCGTCCGACCGTGCTCGCACGGGTCGCCGATCGTGCGACCTTCGCTCCGGCCGAACCGGCGGCGGAGGACGCCGATCGCGTCTGGGTCGCCGTCATCGAGATGAGGAGGGCCTTCGACGCCCGGGCGACGAGATGGCGGCGGGTGGTGGCAGCGGTCTCGTCTCGTTCACTCCGCGGATACCATGGCCGGAAACGTCCCGAACGCTAGCTAGAGGTCTCTTCCGCATGCAGTGCCCCACCTGTGCCAGTCCGTTGCCCGTCGGCGCGATGATCTGCGGCGAGTGCGGCCGTACGCTCTCCGGTGTCGACACCTCGGGTCCCGCCGGGCCTCCTGTCGCCGACCCGGCGGACTCCCGCCCTCCTGCCTGGCGGCTGCAGTCGCCTGCGCGTCCGGCCGCTACGGATCGTCCCTGGTGGGTCCACGACACGACGGCGGATGCCCTCGACGAGGCCCCGTCGGTCTCCGACGACCTCGCTCCCTCGGCGTCGGACCCGGTGCCGGTCTGGCGCGACGGCTCTCCGGAGGCGTCCGCCGACCGTGAGGCGGAGCATGCGGCGGCGAGTGCCGCAGCGGCCGCGGAGGACGCCGCCGCCGCGACAGCGTCGGAGGAGTCGCGACAGGCAGGCGGTCCGAGCGCCGTCGGCGGCGGTGCCGCTCCGGTGACGCCCCGGCCGGCGCCTCTTCGCGAGCCGTCGCCTCGTGGCGACGACGCCTCACGTCCGCAGACGGCCCCGCTCTGGACGGCGTCGTTGACCCCGGTGTCCTCTCGGACGGATGTCCCGGTCGTCGACGGAGGAGGCACCGGTGGCGCCGTGGCCTCGTCGCCTGGGGAGTCGGCCGACGCGGACTCCGCCACGAGCGACCCCGCGGACGCGCCGGAGATCGAAGCGACGGAGATCGGGGGAGCGGCGCCGGAGTCCGCCCCCGTGTCCGCCGATGCCGGCAGGAGCGGAACGACCGGCGACGTCGCGGACGTCGCGTCCGACGACGCCCCGTCCGAAGCCCATCCGACCGGCATGACCGCCGCTGATGCCGCGGACGACACCCCGGCCGCCGCCGACCCGGCTGACGCCCGGTCCGTCGACGCCGGCTCGCCCGTCGCGAGCGCCCCCGGCCTCGGTTCCACCGGTGCGCATTCCACCGACGACCGCCCGGTGACGGACGACGTCGTCCCCGGGCCGGGGGACACCGTCCGTGTCGAGCCGATCGCCGATTCCACCCTCAGCCCGCGGGACTCCGGCGCCGCCCCCGTCCCCCTCGTGGAGCCGGGCACCGCTTCCGCTGCGGAGCGCTGCACGGAATGCGGCGCCGAGATCCACGAGGACGACATCTTCTGCGGCGTCTGCGGCGCCGTGGTGGCCTCCGTCGCGTTGTCGTTCACGGGGCCGATCGTCCCGCTCTCGCGACGGAGCCCGCTCGACGGCGACGATCGCCCCGCCGAGGTCGTCGTCGCCCCTGAGATGCGGTCCGCCCTGGTCGACGGCCCGTCCCGGGCCGACCAGCCGGAGCAGCGGTCGGAGCCGCAGCAGCGGTTCGAGGCGGAGCAGCAGCAGTCCGAGCCGGAGACGGACCACGAGCGTCCGTCCACGCAGCATCTGCCGCCGGTACCCGAACCCGCCTGGGGTCCCCGACGGCCCGCCGCGCCGACAGCGGCCGACGACGAGGACGTCGACGAGACCCGCCTGGTCCGTCGCGGACCGACCGGATCGCCCTTCGTGCTGCAGTTCAGCACCGGCGAGAGCTTCACCGTCGACGGTTCGGGGCTCGTCGGGCGGGCTCCCACCCCGCAGCCCGGGGAGTCCTTCGATCAGCTCGTGCGCATCGTCGATCCGGGCCGGTCGGTCTCGAAGACGCACCTCGAATTCGGTCAGGACGACGGGCACCTCTGGCTCAGCGACCGCTGGTCGGGCAACGGCACCATCGTCCGTCCGCACGGCGAACCCGCCCGCAGGCTGGAGCCCGGCACCCGGGTGCGGGTGAGCCGGGGGAGTCGCGTCGACATCGGCGAGCAGTTCTTCGTCGTCGGCTGACCCCTCCCCGGCGCCGACCCCTCCCCGGCGGCGCCGACCCCGCGGTTCTCCACAAGCGCTCTCCGACAGCGCCCGCGGAGGCGGGGCCGCGTGGTCTCGTGAGGTGTGAGCCTCGCCGAACCCCCGCCTCCTCGACGGACGATCGTGCTCCCCGCCGCGCCACCGCGGCCCCGGGCCAGGCGTCCGCCGGTGCACGCGGCGGGCGTCGCGATCGTCGCCTCGATCGTCGTCGGCGTGAGCGGCTCGGTGCCGGTGACCGCGGTCGCCGCATCGGCCGTCGCCGTCGTCGCAGCGGTCGTCGGCGTCTGGTCGGTCGTCGAACTCGTCGGCGCCCCGGCTCGGATCCGACACGGGCGGCGCCGCTTCGAGGTGGCGATCGCCTCCGTCGAGCGGACGATCCGCGAGCTGCACAGGCTCGAGCTGGCCGAACTGCATCAGAGGTTCCCCGGCAGCGCCGCCGTGGCTCGGGCCGGTCGTGACGTGATCGACGCGACCTCCGGTGCCGGGGCGACCCGCGCCTCCGGGGCGACGCCGTACCTCGTCCTGGGCCGGGGCGCCGTCGAGAGCTCCCTGCGGACGACGACGCCGCCCGAACCGCGAGTCCCGGTTCGACGCGTCGGGTCGGCCGACGATCCGGCGGCTCTGGCCGACATCCGACGACTCGTCGACGAGGCGGCCACCCTCGCCGACGGTCCGCTCTGCGTCGAGGCGCGCGGCTCCGTCGGGATCGTCGGTCCGATCGTCCTGGCGCGGGCGGCGGCCCAGGGGTATCTCCTGCAGGCCCGCCGACTGGGAGCGGCCTCGCTCGAGGTGCGTCATGGTCGGACGAGCGCCGACGTCGGACGGGTCGACGTGCTCGTCGTGATCGGGGCCGATGCCAGGGCGCAGGTCGTCAGGCGCGACGGCCGACCCTGCCGGGTGGCGGTCGATCTCGACCTCGTGTCGATCCGCGACCCCGTCGACGGGTGGCCGGGAGCGGGCTCGTGCTGACCCTCAGGCCCGTCCGCCGACGAGTGCGTCCGAGAGGCGGATGCGACCGACGTCGCGGCCGGCGCCGAGCACGCGCTCGCTCGTCGCCTCCACGACGGATCCGGCGGCGTCCGCATCGACGGCGCCCTGGCCGACGAGCAGATGCAGCGCCACCATCGTCGCGGCTCGCAGATTGCCGTCGAGGATCTTCACGGCCGTGCCGATGCCGTCGAGGGTGCCCATCACCAGGACGCCCTCCGCTCCGAGCTTCGCGAAGAGCCCGAGCTCGTCGATGGCCACGGTGTTCGCCCGGCCCGGTCCGTCGAGGGCCCAGGCATCGGCGAGCACGGCCTCGACCAGGAGGCGCGCGTCGGGATCCGCGTCGGAGGGCGTCGACCCGGTGCCGGTCGCGACCCCCGCCGAGCCGGCCACGACCGCCACGGCACGCGCGAGCCCGGCGATCGTGGTCGCGAACACGGGTGCGCCGCAGCCGTCGACGCCGGCGTGGTCGACGACCTCGCCGGTGAACTCCGAGACGGTCTCGCGTGTCGCGCGCTGCAGCGGGTGGTCCAGATCGGTGTAGGTGGTCGGGTCCCAGCCGTTCTCGGCGCAGGCCAGCAGGAACGCCGCGTGCTTGCCCGAGCAATTCATGGCCATCCGCCGTGCCCCGTCGGCACGGCGTGCGCTCGCGCGGTCGCCCGGCCAGTCGGGCGGGCAGAGCAGGTCGTCCTCCGAGCTGCCCGAGCGTGCGAGCAGCTCGGCGACCACGGCGAGGTGCTCGGCCGTGCCCGCGTGGCTCGCGGTGGAGAGGACGGCCTGGGGGCCGGCGAGGGCCACGCCGGACCGCATGACGGTCAGGGCCTGCAGCGGCTTGAGGCACGAACGCGGGTAGATCGACGCACCGACGTCGCCGACCTCCCTCAGCACCGATCCCGCGGCGTCGACCACGATGCCCGCCCCGAGGTGACGACTCTCGTCGAGACCCGATCGCGTCAGGACGGCCAGCTCGACGCTGCCGTCGACCGTGAGGGGTCTGCGGGTGGACGACGATGGGGCGAGGAGGCGCGGGTCGGTCATGATGGGGAGTGTACCGAGACCGTCGGCACCGACCGAGGAGGACCCATGCTCGACCACGACTACGCCGTCGACCTGCGCTGGACGGGAGCCCGGGACGTCGGGACGGTCTCGTACCGGTCGTACGGGCGCGACAACACCCTGAGCGCCGACGGCAAGCTGCACGACATCGCCGCGTCCGCCGACCGGACGTTCCACGGCGACGCCGACCGCTGGAACCCCGAGGAGATGCTGCTCGGCGCGCTCGCGCAGTGCCACCTGCTCAGCTACCTCCACGTCGCCGCCACCGACGGGGTCGTCGTCGTGGCCTACGAGGACGCCGCCGTCGGTCGCATGACCCAGACCGCCGACGGCGGGGGCCGGTTCACCTCGGTCACGCTCCGCCCCGTGGTCACGGTCGCCGAGGCGGGAATGGCCGACCGTGCCCTCGCCCTGCACGCCGACGCCGCCCGGAAGTGCTTCATCGCCTCGTCCGTCGCGTTCCCGGTCGACCACGAGCCGCGCATCGTGGTGGCCTCGCAGCCCTAGCCGCGCAGCCCTGGCCGCGCGGCTCCAGCCGCGCAGTCGCGCAGCAGCCCAGCCGCGCACCCGCACACCCGCCCGCAACCGCGAACGGCTCCCAGGCGCCCCGTCGGGAGCGTGCGGCACAATGGTCGTCGTCGCGGCGCCGTCACCGGCACCGTCCGATCCCCGCCCTCAGACCGAGAGATCCCCATGCGCCGTCCCCTCGCCCTCCTCGCCGTTCCCGCCCTCGTGTTCGCGCTCGCCGCCTGCGGCGGCACCGACGCCGGTGAGGAGTCCAGCGCCGGCGGCGCGGCGACGCCCAGCGCGTCGGCCACCTCCGAGGCCCCGCTGCGCGCCACGGGCGAGCCGCAGGACCCGACGCCCGGGTTCCCGACGGTCGAGCTCGCCGACGACGGCGCGCCCACCGTGACCGTCCCCGAGACCGACCCGCCGACCGACCTGCAGGTCGAGGTGCTTAAGAAGGGCGACGGCCCCGTCGTCGAGGACGGCGCCACGGTCACCGTCCAGTACGAGGGCGTCGTCTGGCAGACCGGCGAGACCTTCGACTCGAGCTGGCAGCGCGGCGAGCCCGCCACGTTCGGCACGGGTCAGGTCATCACCGGCTTCGCCGAGGGCATGGTCGGTCAGACCGTCGGCTCGCAGACCATCGTCTCGATCCCGCCGGCCGACGGCTACGGCGACAACGTGCCCCAGGGCGCCGCCTTCACGGCCACCGACACCCTGGTGTTCGTGATCGACATCCTCGCCGTCTCCTGACCCGGCGCGACCCCGTCCCCGGCTGCCCCTCGTGACCGACCCCGCCCGCGCCTCCTCGGCCCACCCGTCCGCTCGGCGGAGGTCGAGGCGCGCGGCGGTCTGGGCGGCGCCTGTCGTCGCCCTGCTGCTGGCGGGCTGCACGACCGATGCCGAGCCCGCGCCGACCGACCAGCCCTCGGCGTCGGCGGCCCCCACCACCTGCCTCGAGTCCGGCCCCGAGTCCGACTCGATCGAGGTCGGCGGCGTCTTCGGCGAGAAGCCGACCGTCGAGCTGCCGTCGCCGGTGACGGCCGAACGCAGTCAGCAGACCGTCGTCGTGCCCGGCGACGGGCCGACCACCGAGGTCGGCGACGTGGTGCGGGTGGCCATCACGGTCTTCGATGCGCAGTCGGGCGCCGAGCTGAGCACGGCGGGTTACACGGGCGGGTCGGGCGAGCAGCTCACGATCAGCGGCGACTTCTACGTGCCCGGCATCGAGGGGGCCCTCTCGTGCGCGAAGGCCGGCTCCCGCACGGTCACCGTCGCGTCGGCGGCCGACATGCAGCCCGGCTCGCCGGGCACGGACGCACCGAACCCCGCGGCGATCATCGTCGTCGACACGTTCTCGATCGTCCCGACCCGTGCGACGGGTGAGGCGCGGCCTGCCGAGCAGGGCTTCCCCGACGTCGCCCTGGCCGACGACGGTCGCCCCACGGTGACGATCCCCGACGCCGACCCGCCGATCGACCTCCGCATCGAGGTGCTGAAGAAGGGCGACGGAGAGGTCGTCCCCGATCCGGCGAACGTCACCGTGCAGTACCAGGGCGTCAACTGGCGGACGGGCGAGGTCTTCGACGAGAGCTGGGGCCGCGGCACCGTCGCGACGTTCTCGACCGACCAGGTGGTGACGGGCTTCGCCGAGGCGATGATCGGCCAGACCGTAGGGTCGCAGGTCGTCGTCATCGTGCCGCCCGCCGACGGCTACGGCGAGGAGGGCGAACCGGGCTCCGGCATCGAGCCGACCGACACCCTCGTGTTCGTCATCGACATCCTCGCCGTCGCCTGAGCACCAGCCCGATCGGCCGGCACCCCCGACCCGCAGCACCCCCGACGCCCCGACGCCCCGACCCGCCGAGCCCGGGCGCCTCGGGCCTAGGGTGGCCTCATGCGACGCATCACCATCCTCGGCTCCACCGGTTCGATCGGCGTCCAGGCGCTCGACGTGATCGAGAAGAACCCGCAGCTGTTCGACGTGGTCGGTCTCTCGGCCGGCACCAACCGGGCCCTCGTCGCCGAGCAGGCCGCCCGCTTCGGCGTCGAGCACGTCGCCCTCGGCACCGACGAGTCGGTCGCGCTGGTCCGCGACGTCGAGGCCGACGTCGTGCTGAACGGCATCACGGGCTCCGTCGGCCTCGCGCCGACCCTCGCCGCGCTCGACTCGGGGGCGACGCTCGCCCTGGCGAACAAGGAGAGCCTGATCGTCGGGGGAGACCTCGTCCGCGAGCGGGCCCGACCGGGCCAGATCGTGCCGGTCGACTCGGAGCACTCGGCGATCGCGCAGGCCCTCCGGTCCGGTGCGTCGTCCGAGGTCAGGCGCCTGGTGCTGACGGCGTCGGGCGGGCCCTTCCGGGGTCGTTCGCGGGCGTCGCTCGCCGACGTCACGCCGGCCGAGGCCCTGGCCCACCCCACCTGGGACATGGGTCTGGTCGTCACGACCAACTCGTCGACGATGGTGAACAAGGGTCTCGAGGTGATCGAGGCGCACCTCCTCTTCGACGTCGACTACGACGACATCGACGTCACCGTGCACCCGCAGTCGATCGTGCACTCGATGGTCGAGTTCGTCGACGGCTCGACGATCGCCCAGGCGTCGCCGCCCGACATGCGACTCCCGATCTCGCTCGGGCTGGCGTGGCCCGACCGCGTCGCGGGGGTGGGTCGACCCCTCGACTGGACCACCGCCTCCTCGTGGACCTTCGAGCCCCTCGACGCCGAGGCGTTCCCCGCCGTCGAGCTCGCGAAGCAGGTGGGCCGGGCGGGCGCGACGTTCCCGGCGGTCTTCAACGCCGCGAACGAGCAGGCCGTGCTGGCGTTCCACGAGGGTCGTGTGGGGTACCTCGGCATCCTCGACACCGTCCGCGAGGTGGTCGACCGGCACGACGCGGGCCCCAGCACCCTCGAGGGCGTGCTCGAGGCCGAGCGCTGGGCGCGCGCCGAGGCGGACGCGCTGCTCGCCGGCTAGCCTCCGCCCGTCCTGCGGGGCGAGGCAGGGCGAGGGGAGGCGGGGCGAGGCGGAGCCGAGGAGGCGCGGCGCGAGTTCCCAGCATCGCCAGGGCGGTCCCGTGGTCGCTTCCCGGCTCGGCACGGCTACCCTTGCCCGGTGCTCACCGTTCTGCTCTTCATCGTCGGCGTCCTGATCATGGTCGTCGGCCTCGCCGTGTCGATCGCCCTGCACGAGGTCGGTCACCTCGTCCCGGCGAAGCGGTTCGGCGTGAAGGTCGGGCAGTACATGATCGGCTTCGGTCCGACCCTCTTCTCGCGCACGAGGGGCGAGACGCAGTACGGCGTCAAGGCCCTGCCGCTCGGCGGCTACATCTCGATGTCGGGGATGTTCCCGCCGGCGAAGAACGGCGAGGCCGGTCGGGCATCCAGCACCGGGTTCTTCCAGACGCTCGTCCAGGACGCCCGGACGGCCAGCGCCGAGACCATCGACGAGGGCGACGAAGAGCGCACGTTCTACCGGCTGCCCGTCTACAAGCGGGTCATCATCATGCTCGGCGGGCCGACCATGAACCTGCTCATCGCGGTCGTGCTGTTCGGCGTCGTCCTCTGCGGGTTCGGGGTGGCGCGCGAGAGCACGACCGTGGGTCTCGTCAACGAGTGCGTCCTCCCCGCGGGGTCGACGGCGACCTCGTGCCCCGCCGACGCCACACCGGCGCCCGCGTTCGCGGCCGGCCTCCGCAACGGCGACCGCATCGTGTCGATCGACGGCGAGACCATGAGCGACGGCGACCAGATCGCCGCCGTGCTGCGCGACTCCGCCGACACGACCCTCGACGTGGTCGTCGACCGCGACGGATCCGAGCAGACGCTCGAGGTGACCCCGACCCTCTCCGAGCGGTACGTCGTCGACGAGAGCACCGGTCAGTACGAGGAGGCCGCCGACGGCACCCCGGTGACGCGCGAGGTCGGCTTCGTCGGCATCGGGTTCGCGACCGAGACCGCGCGGCAGCCCGTGACCGCCGTGCTGCCCGCCGTGTGGAACAACGTCACGCACGTCGTCGACCTGATCATCCACCTGCCGCAGCGACTCGTCGGCGTCGCCGAGGCGGCCTTCGGCGGCGGGGAGCGCGACGCCAACGGGCCGGTCAGCGTCGTCGGCGTGGGGCGGATGGCCGGCGAGATCGTCAGCCTCGACTCGGTGCCGATCGTCGACCGGGCCGCCTACGTGGTCAACCTGCTCGCGAGTCTGAACGTGGCGCTCTTCGTCTTCAACCTCATCCCGCTGATGCCGCTCGACGGCGGTCACATCGCCGGCGCGCTCGTCGAGGCCGTCCGCCGGGGCTTCGCGAAGCTCTTCCGCCGACCCGACCCCGGGCCCGTCGACACGGCCAGGGTGATCCCGTTGACCTTCGCCGTCGTGATCCTCCTCGGGGGCATGAGCGTGCTGCTCATCTACGCGGACATCGTGAACCCGATCGATCTGTTCGGCTGACGGTCACTCGGCGCCCAGCGCCGAGGTTTACGATTGGGCTCGTGCCAGCAGTCAATCTCGGAATGCCGAAGGTCCCCGAAGTCCTCGCCCCGCGCCGCAAGACGCGGCAGATCAAGGTGGGCAAGGTCCTCGTGGGCGGTGACGCCCCGGTCAGCGTGCAGTCGATGACCACCACGCCGACTCCCAACATCAACGCCACGTTGCAGCAGATCGCCGAGCTCACGGCGAGCGGCTGCGACATCGTCCGTGTCGCCGTGCCCAGTCGCGATGACGCCGAGGCCCTTCCGATCATCGCGAAGAAGAGCCAGATCCCGGTCATCGCCGACATCCACTTCCAGCCGAACTACGTGTACCAGGCGATCGACGCCGGCTGCGCGGCGGTCCGGGTGAACCCGGGCAACATCCGCAAGTTCGACGACCAGGTCGGCAAGATCGCGGCGGCGGCGAAGGCGGCCGGCGTCTCGATCCGGATCGGCGTCAACGCGGGGTCGCTCGAGCCGAGCATCCTCCAGAAGTACGGCAAGGCGACCCCCGAGGCGCTCGTCGAGTCCGCCGTCTGGGAGGCCTCGCTCTTCGAAGAGCACGACTTCCACGACTTCAAGATCTCGGTCAAGCACAACGACCCGATCGTCATGGTCAAGGCCTACCGTCAGCTCGCCGAGCGCGGTGACTGGCCGCTGCACCTCGGCGTGACCGAGGCGGGCCCCGAGTTCCAGGGCACGATCAAGTCCGCCACGGCGTTCGGCATCCTGCTGGGCGAGGGCATCGGCGACACCATCCGCGTCAGCCTCAGCGCGCCGCCCGCGCAAGAGGTCAAGGTCGGTCTGCAGATCCTCCAGTCGCTCAACCTGCGCGAGCGCAAGCTCGAGATCGTCAGCTGCCCCAGCTGCGGTCGCGCCCAGGTCGACGTCTACAAGCTGGCCAACGACGTCACTGATGGCCTCGAGGGCATGACCGTGCCCCTGCGTGTCGCCGTCATGGGCTGCGTCGTGAACGGCCCGGGCGAGGCCCGCGAGGCCGACCTCGGCGTCGCCTCCGGCAACGGCAAGGGCCAGATCTTCGTCAAGGGCGAGGTCATCAAGACCGTCCCCGAGTCCGAGATCGTCCAGACCCTGATCGACGAGGCGAACCGTCTCGCAGCCGAGATGCCCCCGGGCGAGACCGGGTCACCGCAGGTGCTGACCGTCTAGACGCGAGCCACGGGGTGCCAGGCGCCCCTGCCGAGGAGGCGCGGTGCAGGTCGACCTGCACCGCGCCTCCTCGGCGTCCCGGCCCGACGACGCCACCGCTCGCCGTCGCATGTGTCGCCGTGTGACCCCCGCGTGGGCGGGTGCCGCCCCGGTGCGTCATCATGGATGTGCCTCGATGGTCCGCACAGCAGCCGGCCTCGGGGCTTCCCTGTGCCATCGAGAGGATCCCCATGACCGACGCCACCCCCCTGATCGACGCCCCGAAGAAGGGCCCGGGCCGCCTCATCGCGATCATCGTCGTCGTCGTGCTCGTGCTGGCCGCCGTCGGCATCGGCTTCGCCGTCTCGCGGGGCGGATCGGGCGACGAGACCGTGCGCATCGGCGTCGTCGGCAAGAGCGACCCGTACTGGCAGACGTTCGTCGACGCGGCCGCCGACGAGGGCATCGACGTCGAGCTCGTCGACTTCGGCAGCTACGAGCAGCCGAACCCCGCGCTGACCGAGGGCGAGGTCGACCTCAACCAGTTCCAGCACATCGTGTACCTGGCGCAGTACGACGTCGCGGCCGATGCGGACCTCGTGCCGATCGGCTCGACGGCCATCTACCCGCTGCCGCTGTACTCCGAGCAGTACACCGACGTCAGCGACTTCCAGAAGGGCGACACCATCGCCGTCCCGGACGACGCCAGCAACCTGGCGCGGTCGCTGCTCGTGCTCCAGTCGAACGGCCTGATCGAGCTGAAGGGCGGCGGCGACGCCTTCTCGGGCATCAACGACATCGACACCGAGGCCTCGACCGTCCAGGTCACGCCGGTCGCCGCCGACCTGGCCGCCACGTCGCTCCCGGACTTCGACGGGGCGATCATCAACAACGAGTACGCCACGAAGGCCGGTCTCTCGTCGGAGGACGTCATCGCGCAGGACGACCCCAACGACCCGGCCGCGCTGCCCTACGTCAACGTCTTCGCCGCCCGTGCGGCCGACGAGGACGACGAGACCTACAAGAAGCTCGTCGAGATCTATCAGGACACCCAGTCGGTCACCGACGGCGTCGTCGAGAACTCGGGCGGCACCGCCGTGACCGTCAAGGTGCCGGTCGCCGACCTCCAGTCGTCGCTCGACGACACGCGAGAGCTCGTCGAGCAGAACGGCTGACGCCGCCCTCGACCCCGTCCGACCCGTGTGCCGTTCCGGTGCGCGGGTCGGCTCCGTTCCCCCCGTGACGAGGAGACCCATGCCCGCCATCACCCTGACCGACGTCGTCAAGACGTATCCGCCCCGAGAGAAGGGCGCGGCTCCGCTGACGGCGGTCGACGGCGTCAGTCTCGAGATCGCCGACGGCGAGATCTTCGGCATCATCGGGTACTCGGGGGCGGGCAAGAGCACGCTCGTGCGACTGATCAACGCCCTGGAGCCCACCACGAGCGGGCGGATCGAGATCGACGGGTCGCCGATCACCGGTCTGTCCGAGCGGCAGCTCCGGGTGAAGCGGGCCGGCATCGGCATGATCTTCCAGCAGTTCAACCTCTTCTCGTCGAAGACGGTCTGGGGCAACGTCGAGTTCCCGTTGAAGGCGGCGGGCGTGCCGAAGGCCGAGCACCAGCGGCGGATCAGCGATCTGCTGCACTTCGTCGGGCTGGCCGACAAGGCACACGCCCGCCCCGATCAGCTCTCGGGCGGGCAGAAGCAGCGCGTCGGCATCGCCCGGGCACTGGCGACGTCGCCGGGCATCCTGCTCGCCGACGAGGCGACCAGCGCCCTCGACCCCGAGACCACCCAGGAGGTGCTGGGGCTGCTGCGACGCGTCAACGCCGAGCTCGGCATCACCATCGTGGTGATCACCCACGAGATGGACGTCATCAAGTCGATCGCCGATCGGGTCGCGGTCATGGACCGGGGCCGCGTCGTCGAGATCGGCGAGACCTTCGACGTGTTCTCGTCGCCGCGCGAGACGTCGACGAGGCGGTTCGTGTCGACGGTGGTGGCGGGCGCCCCCGCCGGAGACGAGCTCTCGGCGCTGCGCGCCCGGCACCCCGGTCGACTCGTGACCGTGCGGGTCTCCGAGGGCGGGGTCGACCAGGGGCACGTCTTCGGTGTGCTCGCGCGGCACTCCGTCGCGTTCGAGATCGTCTACGGCGGCATCGACGAGATCGCCGGTCGCACGTTCGGCACGCTGACGCTCGCCCTGTCGGGGGCGCCCTCGTCGGTCGACGACGCCCTCGCCGACCTCGGACCGGCCGCGACCGAGCTCGCGACCCCGGAAGGACGCTGACATGGACTCCCTGATCGAACTCCAGCCCCTGCTCTGGCAGGCCGCCTACGAGACCGTCTACATCGTCGCGCTGACCCTGCTCTTCGGCGGCATCGGCGGACTCGTGCTGGGTCTCGCCCTCTACCTGACGCGCGGGGGAGCGCTGTTCGCGAACCGGGTCGTCTTCGGCGTGCTCAACGTGGTGGTCAACGTCTTCCGTCCCATCCCGTTCATCATCTTCCTGGCCGCCGCGCAGCCGCTGGCCCGGGTGGCCGTCGGCAGCGGGGTCGGCAACGCGGCGATCATCTTCACCCTGTCGCTCGCGGCGTCGTTCGCGATCTCCCGCATCGTCGAGCAGAACCTGCTGACGGTGCAGCCCGGTGTGATCGAGGCCGCCCGGGCCGCCGGAGCCGGACCGTTCCGCATCATCCGGAGCATCATCCTGCCCGAGGCGCTCGGGCCGCTGGTGCTCGGCTACACGTTCATCTTCGTCGCGCTGGTCGACATGTCCGCGGTCGCGGGCTACGTCGGCGGCGGCGGACTCGGAGCCTTCGCCCTGCTCTACGGCTACCGCCAGTTCGACCCGGTGGTCACCTGGGCGGCCGTCCTCCTGATCATCGTGCTCGTGCAGCTGGTGCAGTTCCTCGGGAACACCCTCGCCCGCAAGGCGCTGCGCCGCTGACCCGGCGGGTGTCGGCGGCGTCCCATGGCGGTCGTCCGCGATCGGTGATCCACCCGGCGGGCATGTCGGCGGCCTGGTTTACAGTGGGCGGGTGACGGACACGACGACGCCCCCGCCTCCTGCTCCCGCCCGGGGTCCGATCGCTCCGGCCGAGCTCGAGCGGGCCCGGGACGTCGTGGGGGCCGTCTCGAAGGCGTTCTCCCGCAAGGTCGTCGGGCAGACGTCGCTCCGCGACACCTTGCTCATCGCCCTGCTCACGGGCGGGCACGTGCTGCTCGAGAGCGTCCCGGGTCTCGCCAAGACGACCGCCGCGCAGACCCTGGCGCAGTCCGTCGCCGCGAGCTTCACGCGCATCCAGTGCACACCCGATCTGCTGCCCAGCGACATCACGGGCACGCAGATCTACGACGCCCAGCAGTCCACCTTCGTCACGCGCCTGGGGCCCGTCCACTCGAACTTCGTCCTCCTCGACGAGATCAACCGCTCGAGCGCCAAGACCCAGAGCGCCATGCTCGAGGCCATGCAAGAGCGGCAGACGAGCATCGGCGGCGTCGTGCACAGGCTGCCGCATCCGTTCCTGGTGCTGGCCACCCAGAACCCCATCGAGCAGGAGGGTACGTACCAGCTGCCCGAGGCCCAGCTCGACCGGTTCCTCCTCAAAGAGGTGCTCGACTACCCGTCACCGGCCGAAGAGGCCGAGATCATCCGTCGCATCGAGGCGGGCGTCTACGACGAGGCGACACCCGAGCCGCGATCCGGGGTCTCCCTCGAGGACGTCGTGTTCCTGCAGGGGCTGGCGAAACGGGTCTACGTCGACCCCTCGATCGTCAACTACATCGTCCAGCTCGTCTACGTGACCCGCCACCCGCAGCAGTACCTGCCGGGCAGCCTCGCCGACTACATCGAGTTCGGGGCGAGCCCCCGCGGCAGCATCGCGTTCACGCAGGCCGCGAGGGCGCTGGCCCTGCTGCACGGCCGCGACTACGTCATCCCCGAAGACGTCAAGCACCTCCGCCACGGGGTGCTGCGGCACCGCGTCATCCTCGGCTACGAGGCCGCCGCCGACGAGATCGCGCCCGAGACGATCATCGACGCGGTCTTCGCCGCCGTCCAGACCCCCTGACGACCGTGCCCAGCCTGCTGCTCCGGGTGCGGACCACCATGTCCCTCCGCGCGCACCGTCGATCGCTCGATCTGCTCGAGGGCGGGTACGCGTCGATCCATCACGGTCGCAGCCACGACTTCGACGATCTCCGCGCCTACGTGGCCGGCGACGACGTCAAAGACATCGACTGGAAGGCCACGGCGCGGCACGGCGAGCCGCTGGTCAAGCGGTACATCGCGAGTCGCCGGCAGCATCTCGTGCTCGTCGTCGACACCGGGCGCAACATGGCGGCGACCGCGGCCGGCGGCGAGACGAAGCGCGACATCGCCGTCATGGCGGCCGGCGCCCTCGGCTACATCGCCGCCTCGCACGGCGACACGGTCTCGCTCGTCGCCGGCGACGAGTCGGGCACCCGCGCCTTCCCGTCGGGCGGCACGGAGGCGCACCTCGAGATGCTGCTGAGGCAGATCGACCGGCGCGTGTCGCTCGACTCGGCGCGCAGCGATCTCGTCGGGGTGCTCGACTGGGTCGCGCGTGGCATCCGCCGGAGGTCGATGCTGCTGGTCGTCACCGACGACGTCCCCCTCGACGACCGGCTCTCCCGGCTGCTCCGACGTCTCCGGGCGCAGCATGAGATCGTCTGGCTGACGGTCGGCGACGCCGACCTGATGACCCGGGGCGGTCGCGCGTCCGAGGTGTTCGACGTCCACGAGATGGCCGGTCTCCCGGCCTACCTCCGCGAGAACCGCGAGCTGCGGGTCGAGTTCGACCGTGCCGACGAGACCCTGCACGACGAGACCGAGCGCGGGCTCCGCGCGCTCGGCATCAGCAGCGAACGCGTCGGGAGCCGTGCCGAGGTCGTCGCGGCCCTGTTCACCCTGATCGAGAAGCACCGCCGTGCTCGACGATAACGGCTTCTTCGGCCCGTACCAGTACCAGGGCTGGCTGCTCTACGCCATCGTGGGCGTGCTGCTGCTGGCACTGATCGCCGGCTGGTACGTGTTCGTCGTGCGCTTCTCGGCCCGGCGGCTCCCTCCGGAGGCACGGCTCGCCCTCCGGGGTCGGCCCGCGGTCGATCTCCCGTCGCTGCGAGCCCGCTACCTCGGGTTGATCGACGACGTGGCGATGGCATCCGAGCGGGGTCAGCTCGACGAACGGGCCGTCCATTCGCGGTTGAGTCTGCTGCTCCGGTTCTTCGTGCACGAGACCGACGGCGTCGACACGCACGTGATGACCCTGGCCGACCTCCGCGAGACGGAGCTGCCACGGCTGACCGGCGCCGTCGAGCAGTTCTACCCGCCGGCCTTCCAGCGCCTGCACCCGGGGGACCCGGCCCGGGCCCTCGAGACCGCCCGAGAGGTCGTGCGGACATGGGGCTGATCTTCTGGTGGATGCCGCCGGTGCTGCTGGTCGTCGTGGCGGTCGCGGCCGTCCTGGTGGTCCGCCGTCGGCGCGGCGACCGCGATCGGCTGCGGCGCCTCGGCACACCCGTGGCGCACGGCGAACGCCTCACGCGCCTCCCCGTCTACCGCCGTCTCGTCGCCCGCTACCGGCTGGTGCTGATCGCGACCCTGGTGGCCCTCGTCGGGCTCGGCGGGATCGCGGCGCTGCTCGCGTCGCGCGTCTCCAGCGTCGACGTCGTCGAGCCCCCGTCGTTCAAGCGGGACATCGTGCTCTGCCTCGACGTCTCGGGGTCGATGACCGAGGTCGACTCGCAGATCGTCGAGACCTTCGGTCGGCTGGCGGAGGGGCTCGACGGCGAGCGGATCGGACTCTCGCTGTTCGACAGCTCGTCGGTGACGGCGTTCCCGCTGACCGACGACTACGACTTCGTCCGCACCCAGCTCGAGCTCTACCGCCAGTCGTTCGACACCGTCGGAGAAGAGGGCAAGCGGTACTGGTCGGGCACCGACCTCGGCGAGGGGGCCAGTCTGATCGGCGACGGTCTGGCTTCGTGCGTGCTCGGCTTCGACGACGACGGCGAGAGCACCAGACCCCGCTCGGTCATCCTCGCGACCGACAACTACGTCAACGGCGGGGCGCTCGTCACCCTGCCCGAGGCCGGCGAGCTCGCGACCGACCGCGACGTCCGCGTCTACGCCCTCAACCCGGCCGACTACTCGACCGACGCCGTCGCCGATCAGGTCGCGACCGAGCTGAAGACGACCGTCGAGGCGACCGACGGCGCCTACTACGCCCTCGACGACGACACGAGCGTCGCGAGCATCGTCGAGCAGATCGACGCGCGCGAGGCCGGCCTGTTCACCGGCGCCCGGCGCCTCGTGGTCACCGACGACCCCGTCGGTCTCGCGATCGCCGGTCTCGTGGCGGCGCTGGCCGCCCTGGTGCTCCTCTGGCGGGTGCGGCTGTGACGTCGATCGTCTTCGACCCCGTGCTGCCGACGTGGCTGCTGGCCGTCGCCGGGGTCCTCCTCGGCGGGTTCGCGGTCTGGCGTCTCGCGGCCGAGCGGCGCGGTCGTCGGCTCGCAGCCGCCTGGGCGCGCCGCCTGGCCGTCGTCGGTCTGCTCGTGGTGATCGCGGCGCGGCCGGGGCTGCCCGGCGGGTCGGCGCAGGCGTCGTCCGCCGACCTCAACGTCTTCTTCGTCGTCGACACCACGTCGAGCATCGCCGCCGAAGACTGGGGCGACGGCGAGCCGAGACTCGACGGCGTGCGCGCCGACGTGACGGCCATCGCCGAGCAGCTGGCCGGCGCCCGGTTCTCGCTCATCTCGTTCGACAGCACCGCCGTGCTGCGGACCCCGCTCACGGACGACGCGGCGGCCGTCGTGACGGCCGTCGAGGTCATGAACCGCGAGATCACGTACTACTCGACCGGCAGCTCGATCAGCGAGGCGAACGACCTCCTGGCCGAGCGTCTGGCCGAGGCACGCGAGACCGACCCCGGACGCGCCAACGTGGTCTACTACCTGGGCGACGGCGAGCAGACCGCCGACGCCGAACCCGAGTCGTTCGACGAGGCCGCCGGCGACGTCGACGGCGGAGCGGTCTTCGGCTACGGCACCGACGAGGGCGGGCGGATGAAGGTCTTCGACGGCTACGGCGACGACTACTCGGCCGACGAGTACATCGTCGACGGCACGCGGGCCGGGTCTCCCGACGCGGTGTCCCGCATCGACGAGGAGGCGCTGGGCGCCATCGCGACGCAGCTCGGCGTCCCGTACGTGCACCGTGACGCCGCCACCCCGGTCGACTCCGCCGTGGCCGACGCGCGCGACGGGCGGGTCACCTCGACCGACGCCCGCGCCGAGAACGTCACCGAGCTGTACTGGATCGCCGCGGTGCCCCTCTTCCTGCTGGTGCTCGTCGACATCGCGCTCGTGCTGCGCGCGCTCGGCGAGATCCGCGGGGGGCGGCGGGACGAGCCGACCCGCGCCTCCCCGGCTCCGGTCCCGTCGACGAGGTCGAGATCATGACGGCCCTGCTCGGGCCGCCGCCCGTCGACGACCACGGCCCCTCGACGCTCGACGACGCCGGGATCACCGCCTACCGACGGAGACTCCGACGACGACTGCTCGGCTGGTCGCTGCCTGTGGTGCTCGTGGTCCTGCTCGTCGCGCTGAAGCTGCTCAGCATGCCCGTCTTCGCGGGGCTGACGCAGTGGGCCTACGACGACCGCGCCTACGAGCGCAGCACGACGCTGAGCGAGCCGCTCGGCGTCGCGAACCTCGTCGAGCCCTGGGTGCACCACTTCGACCGGGGCACCGGCTACGCGCAGATCGGCGTGCTCGACGTCGCCCGGCGCGAGTTCGGCACCGCGCTCGAGCTGGCACCCGACGACCCGACCATCTCGTGCGTCATCCGCACCGACCTCGTGCTCACCATCGAGGCGCAGGGCGACGCGGCGCTGCTCGAACTCCGGTACGACGACGCCGAGGCGCTGTTCCTCGAAGGGGCGAAGGCCATCGACGAGGCTCCCGAGGGCTGCTTCCAGCCCCCAGAGCAGCAGGGAGCGCCCGACACGTCCGAACCGCTCGAGGAGGCCGACGGCCGTCTCGGCGAGAAGGAGCAGGAGGCGCAGCGCGAGCAGCAGGGCGGCGACCCGCAGCAGGGCGACGAGGGGGAGCCCGAGGGCGGCGACGCCGACGAGGGGGACGGAGGCGGCAGCGGGTCCGCCGACCCCCTCGACCGCTTGCGCGAGCAGGGCGAGCAGAGCCAGCGCGACCAGCAGCAGGAGAACGACCGTCAGCGGTACTACGAGCAGAACCCGGGGGAGTACGACGGGCGACCCTGGTGAGCCCCGACCGTCGCCGCCGCCGGGTGCGCCCCTAAACTGGAGCGGTGTCCACACGCCTCTCCCAGCTCTTCGTCCGCACCCTCCGTGAAGATCCCTCCGATGCCGAGGTGACGAGCCACCGGCTCCTCGTCCGCGCCGGCTACATCCGACGCCAGGCCCCGGGCGTGTTCGCCTGGCTGCCGCTCGGTCTCCGGGTCAAGGCCAAGATAGAGGCCGTCATCCGCGACGAGATGACCGCCGCCGGCGCTCAGGAGGTGCACTTCCCCGCTCTGCTGCCGCGCGAGCCCTATGAGGTCACCGGCCGCTGGGTCGAGTACGGCGATGCGCTGTTCCGCCTGAAAGACCGCAAGGGGGGCGACTACCTGCTCGCGCCGACGCATGAAGAGGCCTTCACGCTGCTGGTCAAAGACCTCTACTCGTCGTACAAAGACCTGCCCCTGACGCTCTTCCAGATCCAGGACAAGTACCGCGACGAGGCCCGTCCGCGGGCCGGTCTGCTGCGCGGTCGCGAGTTCACCATGAAGGACGCCTACTCGTTCGACGTGTCCGACGCCGGTCTCGACGCCAGCTACCAGGCCCAGCGCGACGCCTACGAGCGCATCTTCACGCGACTCGGTCTCGAGTACGTGATCGTCAAGGCCGACGCCGGCGCGATGGGGGGCTCGCGCAGCGAGGAGTTCCTGCACCCGACCGCCGTCGGCGAAGACACCTTCGTGCGCTCGGCAGGCGGGTACGCGGCCAACGTCGAGGCCTTCACGACCGTCGTGCCCGAGTCGATCGCGCTCGAGGGTCTGCCCGAGGCGCTCGAGCTCGAGCCCGCCGACACCCCGACCATCGCGTCGCTCGTCGACCAGCTCAACGAGAGCCACCCCCGGGCCGACGGTCGCGAGTGGACGGCGGGCGACACGCTCAAGAACGTCGTCGTGGCGCTCAGCCACCTCGACGGCTCGCGCGAGCTCGTCGTGGTCGGGCTGCCCGGCGACCGCGACGTCGACATGAAGCGACTCGAGGTGGCGTTCGCACCGGCCGAGGTCGACGCGGCCGGCGACGCCGACTTCGCGAAGAACCCCGTGCTCGTCAAGGGCTACATCGGCCCGCAGGTGCTCGGACTCGAGTCCGACTCGGGCATCCGCTACGTCGTCGACCCCCGTGTCGTCGACGGCTCCGCCTGGGTCACCGGGGCGAACCGCCAGGGCGTGCACGTCTCCGGTCTGGTCGCCGGTCGCGACTTCACCCCGGACGCCGTCATCGAGGCCGCCCAGGTGCGCGAGGGCGACCCCGCCCCCGACGGCTCCGGTCCCATCGAGACGGCGCGCGGCATGGAGATCGGCCACGTCTTCCAGCTGGGTCGCAAGTACGCCGAGGCGCTGGGGCTCAAGGTGCTCGACGAGAACGGCAAGCAGGCCACGGTGACGATGGGCTCGTACGGCATCGGCGTGACCCGCATCCTGGCCGTCATCGCCGAGTCGAACAACGACGAGAAGGGGCTCGTCTGGCCCGCGAACGTGGCGCCCTTCGACGTCCACGTCGTCGCGACCGGCAAGGACCCGGTCGTGTTCGAGGTCGCCGAGAAGCTCACTGCCGATCTCGAGGCGCATCGACTCGACGTCCTCTACGACGACCGCCCCAAGGTCTCGCCCGGGGTCAAGTTCGGCGACGCCGAGCTGCTGGGCGTCCCGCAGATCGTCGTCGTCGGACGCTCCGCCGGCGAGGGGATCGTCGAGCTCTGGGATCGCCGCACCGGTGAGCGGACCCCCGTGCCCGTGGCCGAGGCGGTCGCGACCCTCTCGGCTCCCCGCACCGTCTGAGCGGCGGTCGACCCGCGCCTCCTCGGCTCCGAGCCCAGGAGGCGCGGGTCGACCGGGCCGGCCGTCCCGCGGTCGCCCCTCACTCGGGTACCGTAGGGGGATGCTGTGTGCGCCACCGCGCGTGCAGCCTGCAGATCTGAATAGTGGAGGCCCTCAGTGGACATCGACCTGAGTGTGCTGCGCCTCATGGAGCGCGAGCGTGAAATTCCCTTCGACGAGCTCGTGGGCATCATCGAGCAGGCCATCCTCACGGCCTACCTGAAGCACACGGACCAGCCCGAGAGCCGCGTTCCGGCTGCTCGCGTCGAACTAGACCGGAAGACCGGCCACGTGTCCGTCTTCGCCATCGAGCGCGACGAGGAGGGCGAGGTCGTCGGCGAGTCCGTCGACAGCCCGAGCGACTTCGGTCGCATCGCCGCGTTCGCCGCCAAGCAGGTGATCAACCAGCGTCTCCGCGACATCGGCGACGACAAGGTGCTCGGCCAGTTCAAGGGCCGTGAGGGCGACATCGTCGCCGGCGTCATCCAGCAGGGGCCCAACCCGCGCATGGTGCACGTCGACCTCGGCACCATCGAGGCGATCCTGCCGCCCGAAGAGCAGGTGCCGGGCGAGAAGTACGTGCACGGGTCGCGCATCCGCGTCTACGTGACGGGTGTGAGCAAGGGCACGAAGGGGCCGCAGATCACGGTCTCGCGCACGCACCCGTCGCTCGTCCGCAAGCTGTTCTCGCTCGAGGTGCCGGAGATCGCGAGCGGCGTCGTCGAGATCGTGTCGCTGGCGCGCGAGGCCGGTCACCGCACCAAGATCGCCGTGCGCGCCACCGAGGCCGGCGTCA
Organism: Frigoribacterium sp. CFBP9030; assembly: GCF_034045195.1. Classification (NCBI taxonomy): domain Bacteria; kingdom Bacillati; phylum Actinomycetota; class Actinomycetes; order Micrococcales; family Microbacteriaceae; genus Frigoribacterium; species Frigoribacterium sp. CFBP9030. The sequence goes on along the minus strand of NZ_JAXCWG010000013.1, from coordinate 17,908 downwards.
ACGCCAAGGGCGCCTGCATCGGCGAGATGGGCGCGCGCGTCCGTGCCGTGCAGACCGAGCTGAACGACGAGAAGATCGACATCGTCGACTACTCGAGCGACCTGCCCGTCTTCGTGGCCAGCGCCCTGTCGCCGGCCAAGGTGTCGTCGGCGTTCGTCATCGACAAGGCGACGAAGGCCGTCCGCGCGCTCGTGCCCGACTACCAGCTCTCGCTCGCCATCGGCAAGGAGGGCCAGAACGCCCGCCTCGCCGCGAAGCTGACGGGCGCGCGGATCGACATCCAGCCCGACAGCATCCTCGAAGACGACTGAGCGGATGGCGATCCGGTCACACGGATGAGCCGTCCAGCCCGACAGCATCCTCGCCGACGACTGAATCGCCGAGACCGGGCGTCTCGTATCCGACGACCCGAGGGGGTAAGGTGGAACCCGTCAGAACGTGCATCGGTACTCGAGCGCGCGCTCCGCGATCCTCACTCGTGAGGGTCGTCGCCCGAAACGGACGCCTCGTGGTCGACCCGACCGCGTCGCTCCCCGGGCGGGGTGCGTGGTTGACGCCGTCGATCGACGCGTTCGAGTCGGCAGCGAAGCGCAGGGCCTTCCGCCGTGCGCTCCGCCTCGACTCCGAACCCGACATCGACGAGCTCCGCGCCTATTTCACGCGGATCACCGCTGCACGACCAGTAGCCACGACAGAACAGGCTGAACGGCACATGGACAACTAATGAGCGGCTCGAAATGAGACCCGTCCAGAACTGAAGGCTCTTCCCGTCTCGGGAGGAGCCCGAGACAGGAGAACTGTGGCTAAACCACGCGTACACGAGATCGCCAGCGAGCTGGGGATCGACAGCAAGACCGCACTAGAGAAGCTCAAGGAGATGGGCGAGTTCGTCAAGGGCCCGTCGTCCAGCGTCGAGCCCCCCGTGGCTCGCAAGCTGCGTCAGGCGTTCGCCGGCGCCGCCAAGCCCGCCGCCACGCCGGCTGCATCCTCGGCCGCACCCGCTGCACCGGCGGCCCCCAAGGCTCCGGCCTCGTCGGCACCCAAGCCCGGCGGTCCCCGCCCCGCTGCCCCCAAGCCCCCGGTGGCCGAGCCCGAACCGGCTGCCGCCCCGGTCGCCGAGCCCGACGTCGAGGCTGCTCCGGCGCCCGTCGCCCCGCTGACCGTCGCCGAGCGCCAGGCTCAGGCCGAGGCGCAGCGCGCCGCAGCCGCTGCGGCGAAAGACGACACGGCCGCACCCGCCGCCGACACCGCCACGCCCGGTGCCGCCGGCCCCAAGCCCGGCGGACCGCGCCCGGGCGCACCCCGTCCCGGCAACAACCCGTTCGCGAGCAACCAGGGCATGGGTCGGCCGAGCGCCCCCCGTCCCGCAGGCTCCGGTGCGGCCAGCAGCATGCCGCGTCCCGGTGGCGCAGCGGGCCCGCGCCCGATGGCTCCGCGTCCCGGCGCCCCTCGTCCCGGTGCACCCCGCCCCGGCGTCGGTGCCAGCCCCCGTCCCAACGGCTTCGGCCAGCGTCCCGCCGGTGCGGGTGCCCGTCCCGGCGGTGCCGGTGGCGGGTTCCAGCGTCCCGGTGGCGGCGCTCCCGGCGCTGCAGGCGGATTCCGCCCCGGCTTCGGCCCGCCCCGTCCCGCCGGTGGCGGCGGCGGTCGCGGTCGTGGTCCCGGTGGCGGCACGGCCGGTGCCTTCGGTCGCGGTGGCGGCAAGAGCAAGGCCCGCAAGTCGAAGCGGACGAAGAGGGCCGAGTTCGAGATGCGCTCGGCTCCGTCGCTGGGTGGCGTCAGCGTCCCCCGTGGCGACGGCAGCACGATCGTCCGTCTCCGTCGCGGCGCCTCGATCAGCGACTTCGCCGACAAGATCGACGCGAGCCCCGGCAACCTGGTGACCGTCCTCTTCCACCTCGGTGAGATGGCGACGGCGACCGAGTCCCTCGACGAGGCGACCTTCCAGGTCCTCGGCGAAGAGCTCGGCTACAACATCCAGGTCGTCTCGCCCGAGGACGAAGACAAGGAGCTCCTCGAGGGCTTCGACATCGACCTCGAGCAGGAGCTCGAGGACGAGGACGAGTCCGTCCTGCAGATCCGTCCTCCCGTCGTCACGGTCATGGGTCACGTCGACCACGGTAAGACGCGACTCCTCGACGCGATCCGCAACGCGAACGTGGTCGCCGGCGAAGCCGGTGGCATCACTCAGCACATCGGCGCGTACCAGGTCTGGGCACCGCACGAGGGCGTCGAGCGCGCCATCACCTTCATCGACACACCCGGTCACGAGGCGTTCACCGCCATGCGTGCCCGTGGTGCGCAGGTCACCGATATCGCGATCCTCGTGGTCGCGGCCGACGACGGCATCATGCCGCAGACGGTCGAGGCGCTGAACCACGCCCAGGCGGCCAACGTGCCGATCGTGGTCGCGGTCAACAAGATCGACAAAGAGGGTGCGAACCCGGCCAAGGTGCGTCAGCAGCTCACCGAATACGGCCTCGTCGCCGAGGAGTACGGCGGAGACGTCATGTTCGTCGATGTGTCGGCGCGCGACAACAAGAACATCGACGCGCTGCTCGAGGCCGTCCTCCTCACGGCGGACGCCGGTCTCGACCTGCGGGCGAACCCCGACAAGGACGCCCGTGGTGTCGCGATCGAGGCCCGTCTCGACAAGGGACGCGGTGCCGTCGCGACGGTGCTCATCCAGTCGGGCACGCTGCGCGTCGGAGACGCCATCGTCGCCGGCACGGCCTACGGCCGCGTCCGAGCGATGATGGACGAGAACGGCGAGGCCGTCCTCGAGGCCTACCCCAGCCGCCCCGTGCTGGTGCAGGGTCTGTCGAGCGTCCCGCGAGCCGGCGACACCTTCCTCGTCACCGAGGAGGACCGCACGGCCCGCCAGATCGCCGAGAAGCGCGAAGCCGTCGAGCGCAACGCCTCGCTGGCCAAGGCCCGCAAGCGCATCTCGCTGGAGGACTTCACCCGCGCACTCGAAGAGGGCAAGGTCGAAGCGCTCAACATCATCATCAAGGGCGACGTGTCGGGTGCCGTCGAGGCGCTCGAGGAGTCGTTGCTCAAGATCGAGGTGGACGACAGCGTGCAGCTGCGCATCATCCACCGCGGTGTGGGTGCGGTCACCGAGAGCGACGTCAACCTGGCGACCGTCGACAACGCGGTCATCATCGGGTTCAACGTGCGACCCGACACGAAGGCTCGCGAGCGCGCTGCTCGCGAGGGTGTCGACGTCCGCTTCTACTCGGTCATCTACGCGGCGCTCGAAGACATCGAGAACTCGCTCAAGGGCATGCTCAAGCCCGAGTTCGAAGAGAAGCAGTCCGGTGTCGCCGAGATCCGCGAGATCTTCCGCTCGTCGAAGGTCGGCAACATCGCCGGTGTCATCGTCCGCTCCGGAACGATCACCAGGAACGCCCGGGCCCGGGTCATCCGCGAGGGCGTCGTCGTCGGCGACAACCTGGCGATCGACTCGCTCCGTCGCTTCAAGGACGACGTCACCGAGGTCCGTACGGACTTCGAGGCCGGTATCGGTCTCGGCAAGTTCAACGACATCCAGATCGGCGACGAGATCGAGACCATCGAGATGGTCGAGAAGCCGCGGGTCTGACCCCCGGCGTCATCGCAGCACACGAGGCCCCGCTCCGACTACGGTCGGGGCGGGGCCTCACCCCTCTCGCCACGACGGCGAACAGCACGAAGGAGCTCACAATGGTCGACGCGCAACGCGCCCGCAAGATGGCCGACCGCATCCAGGAGATCGTCGCCCGACGTCTCGAACGCGGCATCAGAGACCCCCGCCTCGGATTCGTCACGATCACCGACGTCAAGGTGACCGGCGACCTGCAGCACGCCTCGATCTTCTACACGGTCTATGGCACCGACGAAGAACGTCGCGACACCGGTGCCGCACTCAAGTCGGCGACCGGCATGCTCCGCAGCGAGGTCGGCAAGAACATCACGGCTCGGCTGACACCGAGCCTCGAGTTCATCCTCGACGCCCTGCCCGAGAACGCGGCCTCGATCGACCGTCTCCTGCAGGAGGCGCGACAGCGTGATCACGAGAGCCAGACGATGGCCTCGTCCGCGGAGTTCGCCGGTGACGCCGACCCGTACGTGAAGCCCCGCGATCTCGACGACGACGAGGACGACATCGACGCGGACGACGAGGAGGCGGCCGTCACGCCGACCTCGGGCGACCCCGACGAGTCCGACGCCCCGAACCGCTAGTCGGCGAGGACGTAGCCCTCGTCGGACGACCCCGTGGCGAGTCCGTCACGGATCAACCCGGCGAGGGCGCGTTCGCGTTGCGCCGCGTCCGCCCAGACGGCGTCGAGCTCCGTCTGCGACACGGGTACGTCGCTGGCGCGCAGCTCGGCCATGATGAGGCCCCGGACCTGACGGTCCGAGCCCTCGAACCTCGCCTGGCCCCGGAGGCGCGGGCCGACATGCTCCGGACGTCCGGCCAGCACCCACGCGCACCGGTCGATCAGGGGGCACACGTCGCACCGGGGCGAGCGCGCCGTGCAGACCAGCGCACCCAGCTCCATGACTCCTGCGCTGACGACCCGCGCCTCCTCGGTGTCCTCGGGCAGCTGCGCCTCCATGAGGGGGAGGTCGCGACCGGCCTTCGGGGCCCACGGTTCGGCGAGTCCCTCGACGGCACGGGCGAGGACCCTCCTGACGTTCGTGTCGACCACCGGATGGCGGTGTCCGAAGGCGAACACGGCGACGGCACGCGCCGTGTAGTCGCCGACTCCCGGCAGCGCGAGCAGGGACGGGACGTCTTCGGGGACGACGCCGTCGTGGCGCTCCACGATGGCGACGGCTGCGGCGTGGAGGGCCAGCGCCCGGCGGGGGTAGCCGAGTCGATCCCACGCGCGGACCGCCTCCGACGCGGGCGACGCGGCGAGATCGCGAGGCGTCGGCCAGCGCTCGAGCCACAGCTCGAGGCGAGGCACGACCCGGGCCACGGGCGTCTGCTGCAGCATGATCTCGCTGACGAGAGTGCCCCAGGCGGTGAATCCGGGGCGGCGCCACGGAAGATCGCGACCTTCGACTCGGAACCACGCGGCGACGGCGGGGGAGATGCTCACCGGACGAGCCTACGTGCGTCGGCGCACGGCGGTCCCCGCTCGTTGTCGGAGGTGCGGCGTAGCGTGGACGCATGACGACCAGATGGGCTCCGGCCAAGAAAGACACCCTCCGCGAGCTCGCGGCCGAGATCGTGCACAACTACGGCCGCGGCCGGGTCGTCGTCGCCGTCGACGGCGACACCGCCGGTGCCCCGGGGGTGGGCCCCTTCGCCGACGACCTCGCCGAGGCGATCCGCGAGTCCGGTCAGACGGCCTTCCGCGCCTCCCTCCGGGCCTTCTCCCGACGACCGGCGTCGGCGCCGCGCGACGCCGAACCCGAGCTCGACGAGAGCGTCCTGCGTCGAGTGCTCGTCGAGCCGTTCCTCCTCGGTGGCAGCACGGGCTGGGTCGAGGCGGCCTTCGACGCCGAGGCGGATCGCGCGCTCGAGCCCACCTGGGTGACGGGTCCGGCCGACGCCGTCCTGGTGGTCGACGGCACCGACATGAGCCGCCCCGGGTTGTCGGGCATCTGGCACTACCGGGTGTGGGTGTCGGTGGGCGACGCACGCACGGCGGGTCGTGCCACGGCCTCCGCCGTCGTCGGCAACGACGATCCGGAGCATCCGCGTCGACGATTCGACGACGCATGCTGAGCACGGTGCGGCACGGGGCCGCCTCGACCTGCGATAACGTCGTCTGGTGAACAGCGGCATCCTCCTCGTCGACAAGCCGCAGGGCATCACCAGCCACGACGTCGTCGCCCGGGTACGACGCGCAGCGGGAACCCGCAAGGTGGGCCACGCCGGCACACTCGACCCCCTGGCCACCGGTCTGCTCGTCGTCGGTCTCAATTCGTCGACCCGGCTCCTGACGTTCCTCGTCGGTCTCGACAAGGGCTACGACGCGACCATCCGCCTCGGCGTCTCGACCACCACCGACGACAGCGAGGGCGACGTGATCGGCCGTGCCTCCGCCGCGTCGGTCACCGATGCCGCGATCGACGAGGGCGTCGCAGCCCTCACGGGTCCGATCAGCCAGGTGCCGACCACGGTCAGCGCCATCAAGGTCGACGGTCGCCGCGCCTACGACCTCGCCCGCGAGGGCGTCGAGGTCGAGCTGAAGGCTCGCGACGTGATGATCTCCGAGTTCACCGTCCTCGACCGGCGAGAGACCGTGGTCGACGGTCTGATCGTCCGCGACCTCGACGTGCGGGTGTCGTGCTCGTCGGGGACGTACGTCCGGGCGCTGGCCCGAGATCTCGGCGCGGCACTCGGCGTCGGCGGGCATCTGACGGCGTTGCGCCGGACTCGCGTGGGGCCGTTCGACGTGACCCGCGCCTCCGTCCTCGAGGGCATCGACGTCGCACCCGCCCTGCTCGCGCCGGCGGACGTCGCCGAGACGCTGTTCCCGGTGTGGCGCATGACCGCCGACGAGGCGACCGACCTGGGCCACGGCAAGCGCGTGGCCCTCGCACTCGACGACGCCGACGGGCCGATCGCGGCCCTCACGCCTCACGGCGCTCTCGCCGGGCTCGTCTCGGTGAGCGGCGGGCGTGCGAGACCCATCGTCAACTTCCCGAGCGACGAGGTCGTCCTGTGATCGAGTGGTTCACCTGGGTGCAGGTCGTCGTGGCCTGCGTGGCGGGCATCGTCTGCCTCGTCGCGGGCTTCTCGGGGCGTCTGCCGAACGACATCACCGTCGGGGCGACCGCGCTCGTCCTGGTGCTGCTCCTCGTGCAGCTGGTGGTGGCGATCGTCGCTCCCTTCGCCGGCAACGATCCGACCGGCAACGTGGTCGAGTTCTACATCTATCTGATCTCCGCCATCCTGCTGCCGCCGTTGGCCGTCGTGTGGGCGCTGGTCGACCGTTCCCGCTGGAGCAACGTCGTCCTGGCCGCCGCGGTCTTCGCCGTCGCGGTCATGGTCTACCGGATGCTCCAGATCTGGACGGTGCAGACGGCATGATCTCCCTCCACCCTCCCCGGTCGTCGAACGGCGACCCCGAGTCATATCCTTGGTCGTGATGGACACTCAGAAGTCAACGCGCGCGGTCGGTGTCGGCCGTGTGCTGATCGTCGTCTACGCCGTGCTCGCCCTAGCAGCGACCGGGCGTTCGGTCTTCCAGATCCTCGAGCAGTTCTCCGAGGCCCCGCTCGCCTACACGCTGAGCGCCCTCGCGGCCGTCGTCTACATCGTCGCCACCGTGTCGCTGATCACCCGCGGCCGGACCTCGTACGCGGTCGCGTGGGCCACGATCGCCTTCGAGCTCGCCGGCGTGCTGATCGTCGGCCTGCTGACCACCCTCGACCCCGAGCTCTTCCCCGACGACACCGTCTGGTCGTTCTTCGGTCGCGGGTACGGCTTCATCCCGCTCGTCCTCCCCGTGCTGGGCATGATCTGGCTGGCTCGCACGAGACCCCGCGGCGGCTCCCGCTGATGGAGTTCTACGGATCGGCGGCCGACGTCCCCGAGGGGTTCGGACCGAGCGCGGTGACCATCGGCAAGTTCGACGGCGTGCACGTGGGTCATCGAGCGGTCATCGACCTGCTCGAGGAGGTCGCGGCCGCCGAGGGGCTGACGGCCACCGTCGTGACCTTCGACCGCCACCCCCTCGCCGTCCTCCAGCCCGACCGGGTCCCGACGGCTCTGGTCAGCAACCGCCAGAAACGCGAGCTGCTCGACGCGGCCGGGGTGGCGGCGACCCTGATGCTGCCGTTCGACGACGAGCTCAGGGCGCTCACGCCGACCGAGTTCGTCGACCGGATCCTCGTGGGCGCCCTGCACGCCCGGGTGGTCTTCGTCGGCGACGACTTCCGGTTCGGCGTCCGGGGGAGCGGCTCCGTCGCGACGCTCCGTGAGCTGGCCGGGTCGCGGGGCTTCAGGGTCGTGTCGATCGACGACGTGCGTCCTGCGGGCGGGCGCCGCGCCTCCTCGACCTGGATCCGCGAGCTGCTCGACTCGGGGCGCGTGCGCGAGGCCGGTCATCTGCTCGGGCGCGAGCCGGCAGTCCGCGGCGTCGTCGTGCACGGCGAGCAGCGCGGCCGCGAGCTGGGGTTCCCGACGGCGAATCTCGCACCGTTCAGCGAGGGGTTCGTCCCCGCCGACGGGGTCTACGCCGCCCGGGTCGTGATCGACGGGGTCACCTACCCCGCGGCCGTGTCGGTCGGCAACAACCCCACCTTCGACGGCGTCCCCGCCAAGCAGGTCGAGGCGCACCTGCTCGACGTGACCCTCGACCTCTACGGTCGAGAGGCGACGGTCCACTTCGTCGACTGGGTGCGCGGCAACGTCCGGTTCGACGGACTCGACGCCCTCATCGAGCACATCGCCGCCGACGTGAGACGGACGCGCGAGATCCTCGGGGTCCCCGCCCCGGCCTGATCGGCGGTGGCGCGTGTGCGCGCCACGCCGGCGTCGGATCGGCTCCGTCGGCCGCGACGCCCGCGTCAGCTCAGCCGGTCGCGTCGGCCCGATCGTCCGAAGCCGGTCGATGCTCGCTGTCGGGGGTGCGGCGTACGGTGGGGCCGTGCCAGAGAATCGAGCCCCCGACGTCCCCCCGTCCGACGACCCGACCGACGTGGACGGCGCCGTGGCGCGACGACGCGTGCTGGTCACCGGGGCGACGGGCTACATCGGCGGTCGCCTCGCGCCGCGACTCGTCGAGGCCGGGGCGGACGTCCGCGTCCTCGTCCGCTCTCCCGAGAAGCTGGTCGACGTCCCCTGGGCCCGACATGTCGAGATCCTCCAGGGCGACCTCACCGACCCCGCCTCGGTCGCACCCGCGATGGCGGGCGTCGACGTCGTCTACTACCTCGCGCACGCCATGGGCGGCAAGGGCGACTTCGGGCAGGCCGAGTCGCAGGCCGCTCACACGGTCGCCGACGCGGCGGCGGCAGCCGGGGTGGGGCGCATCGTCTACCTCGGCGGTCTGCACCCCGACGGCGAGCTGTCGAAGCATCTCCAGTCGCGGAAGGACGTCGGCGACATCCTGCTCGCGAGCGGCGTTCCGACCGTCGCGCTCCAGGCCGGCGTCGTGATCGGGTCGGGCTCGGCCTCGTTCGAGATGATCCGCCACCTCACCGACGTGCTCCCGTACATGCCGGCGCCCAAATGGGTCCGCAACCGCATCCAGCCGATCGCGGTCCGCGACGTGCTGCATTATCTGCTCGGTGCGGCCGACGTGCCGTCCGACGTCAACCGGACCTTCGACATCGGCGGGCCGGACGTCCTGCGCTACGGCCAGATGATGAACGGCTACGCGCTCGAAGCGGGGCTGAAGCAGCGCCCCATCGCGTCGCTGCCCGTGTTCACGCCGTGGCTCGCCTCGCAGTGGGTCAACCTCGTCACCCCGGTGCCGCGTGCGCTGGCCGTGCCGATCATCGCATCCCTGCAGTACGACTGCGTCGTCCACGAGCGCGACATCGACCGCTACATCGCCCCGCCGTCGGCCGGTCTGCTGCGTTACCGGGTGGCCGTCCGCCTGGCCCTGCAGCGCGAGAAGGACGGCGACGTCGAGACGAGCTGGCAGGACAGCAGCGTCTCGGGGGCCCCGAGCGACCTGCTGCCGAGCGACCCCGACTGGTCGGGCCACACGGTCTACACCGACGATCGCGAGACCGAGACGTCGGCGCCGCCGGCCGAGCTGTGGCGCGTCGTCGAGAGCATCGGCGGCGAGAACGGCTGGTACTCGTTCCCGCTCGCGTGGGCCGCCCGGGGTTGGATGGACCGCCTCGTGGGCGGGGTGGGCCTCCGGCGCGGTCGTCGCAGCCAGACGACCCTCCGCGTCGGCGATGCGCTCGACTGGTGGCGGGTCGAGAAGCTCGAGCACGGCACGCTGCTGCGACTGCGCGCCGAGATGAAGGTCCCGGGAGGCGCGTGGCTCGACATGACCGTCACCCCCGTCGACGGGGGCGGTTCGCATTACCGCCAGCGTGCGGTGTTCTTCCCGCAGGGGCTGGGCGGGCGCCTGTACTGGTTCGCCATCCTGCCGTTCCACGGGGTGATCTTCTCGGGCATGCTCAAGCGCATCACCGCCACGGCCGAGAGGGACGCCGCCGAGCGGTCCGTGGCTCCTGCCGGGGCGACGACCTCGGCGACCGCTGCGTCGTCCGTCCCGGCATCGGCTGCGGGGCCGGCCGACGCGACCGGCGTCGCGTGAGTGCGCCGCGCCTCCTTGTCGCTTCCCAGCGGTTGCTGACACCATGGGCCGACAGTGCTTTGTACAGAGAGGTCGGACATGTCGAACGATGAGAAAGTGGTGTTCGTCGGAGACGACGTCACCCGGGCCGGAGACTGGGGCACCTGGTTCCCCGGAGACGACGTCGTGAACCTCGGTGTCGACGGCGACACCACGGCCACACTGGCCGAGAGGGTCGATCAGATCGTGGCGGCGCAACCCGACTCGGTGGTCCTCCTCATCGGCACGAACGACTTCACCGCCCGGCGGTCCGTCGAGCAGGTCGTGCGCGGGGTCGAGAGTCTGCTCGTGACCCTCCGGCGGGAGCTGCCGGGCAGTCGACTGCTGCTGCAGTCGATCCTGCCTCGCGGGGCCGAGCTCGCGCCGCGCATCCGCGACGCCAACCGGCACCTCCGTCAGTTCTCGTCCACGGTGAGGGCGCAGTACCTCGATCTCTGGCCGGCTCTCGCCGACGACGCGGGCGAAGCGATCAGGCCCGAATTCACGACCGAGAACGGGCGGCTGACCCCTGAGGGGTACGAGGCCTGGCTCGACGAGCTGCGACCGGGTCTCGAGCGTCTGCGCGACGAACCGCCGATGAGTCGGCCGCTCAGCGTGCTGAACATCCCGTACGACATCGACTGAGTTCCGGCACGGTGCGCCCGATAGGCTCGGTCGGTACGCCCGCAGGCCGTCTGCGGTCCATCGAGAGGTCTTCCGTGCCCACGCCCACCGCACCCGCATTCACCCGCCCCGCCTTGGCCCCCGGCCTGCTGGGGGCGTTGGCGCTCGTCGTCGGGGTCGTGCTGCTCGACTCGGGGCTGTTCATCGGCTTCCGCTACGTCGTGTCGATCCTGGCGTTGATCATGCTGGTCTTCGCCGTCCGCGGCCGTACCTGGTGGGCGACGCCCCTCCTCGCGGCCGTCGCCGTCATCTGGAACCCGGTCGTCGTGATCCCGATCACCGGTCAGCCCTGGGCGGCGCTGCAGTTCGTCGCCGCGGGGGTGTTCATCGCGGTCGGCGTCGTCGTCAAGGTGCCGACCGACGAGGCCGGCACGACCGGCCGGGCCGCCACGCGTCGCTGACGGCAGGCCCGCCCGCGGCCGTCCGCCGAGCGGAGTCCGCGCGCTACCGCTAAAATCAAATGTTCCCCCAGGGTGCAGCGGCCTACCCGAGGCCCGCACGGAAGGTTGAGTCTGAATGGTCACCGAGATCACCGGTACGACGGAGAGTCCGCTCCTGACCCCTCGTCCCCGATCCGGTGGTCTCGATCGCGACGACATCGTGCTCCGCAAGGGGCAGTTCACACTGCTGAACGGCCATCTGACGCCGCAGCAGTCGATGATCGAAGACCTGCTGTACCTCCGTCGGGTCCTCGACGAGGCAGACGTGCCCTACCTCCTCGTGCGGGGCAACGACATCCGTCCGGTGATCGCGATCGACATCGTGCACCGTGAGGCCTTCGTCACGGCGATGGTCGAGGCGTCCGCGACCGAGCCGTTCTACGCGAAGGCCGGCAAATCGCGGGCGGTGCTGGTCGTCGAGGGCGGTCTCGACGTCGAGGCCGAACGCATCTTCAAGATCTACCGGCCGAGGGTCGAGCCCATCGGCCGGCTGCGCTACGGTGCGGGCACGGCCGTGCAGGTCGAGTTCTGGATCGTCACGGACGACGAGATCCTCGCCCCGACCGAGAACGCCCTGATGCGCACCGCCCTCCCGCGCGACGAGGCCGTCGAGGGCACCGTCGAGCGCTTCGGGCTCGAGTGGCCCACCCTGGCGCACATGTTCGACGACCACGCGACGGACATCACGTTCGAGATCGACCTCATCTTCTCCTGGGTCGACGGGAACTCCGTCGAGTACCAGCGGGCCCGTGCGGCGCAGGCCAAGCGGCACGTCGTGGGCGAGGGAGACGACGCCCCGGCTCGGTTCCGCCAGATCGACGAGCTGAAGTACGCGCTCCGTTCGGTCTACATGTTCGCCCCCTGGGTACGCACGATCTACATCGCCACCGATTCGCCCGTCCCCGAGTGGCTCGGCGACCACCCGCGGGTGCGCGTCGTCCGCAGCGAGGAGTTCTTCTCCGACCTGTCGTACCTGCCGACCCACAACTCGCAGGCCGTCGAATCGCAGCTGCACCACATCGAGGGTCTCAGCGAGCACTTCCTGTACTCCAACGACGACATGTTCTTCGGTCGTCCGGTCGCGCCGTCGATGTTCTTCTCACCGGGGTCGGTGACGAAGTTCATCGAGGCCGACACCCGCATCGGCCTCGGGCTGAACAATCCCGAGCGCAGCGGCTTCGAGAACGCCGCCCGGGTCAATCGTCGTCTGCTCCAGCAGCGCTTCGGACGCGTCACCACCCGGCACCTCGAGCACACGGCCGCGCCCCTCCGACGCAGCGTGATGTACGAGCTCGAGCACGAGTTCGCGGACGACTTCGCGGCGACGGCCGCGAGTCCGTTCCGGGCGAAGGAGAACATCTCCGTCACCAACTCGCTGTACCACTACTACTCGCTGATGACCGGGCGGGCGATCGTCCAGGAGAACGCGCGCGTCAGCTACATCGACACGACGATGGTCTCGGGCCTCGCCTCGTTGTCCGACCTCCTCAAGAAGCGGTCCGACGACTTCTTCTGCCTCAACGACGGCAGTTTCCCCGAGGTCAGCGACGAAGAGCGGACCGCCACCGTGACGGACTTCCTCGAGCGGTACTACCCGTTCGCCGCCCCGTGGGAGCAGGCCGAGATGGATCGCGTCGCGCGCGAGAGCGCCGAACAGGATCGTCGTTCGCTGCGCGCAGGCGGGGTGCAGGGCAGCCTCGAGGGCTGAACCTCCCGGCGGGTCTGCTGGGTCTGCGGGGGTCTGCCGCGCCTCCTCGGCTCCCACGGGGGTCGCGGGTCGCTCGAGCGCCCTGCGCGTCTCGGGTGGCTCGGGTCAGGCGGGCGTCGTGCCGAAGCGCGCGGCGACCTCGTCGGACAGCGCGGCCTCGATGCGCCGGGTCATCTCGGTGCTCATCGGGGGAAGCGCCGTCGTCGAGAACCAGCGCGCCTCGGTGTTCTCGCCGTCGGCCGGGTGGGGTTCGCCCGCTCGGTGGCTCATGACGAACGTATGGTCGATGTACTGGGCTCGGTCGCCGTTGCCGTAGACGATCTCGTCGGTCACGCCGACGGCGGCCAGACGCTCGGGCACGGCCACGACGCCGGCCTCCTCGAGGGTCTCTCGGACGGCCGCGTCGGCGGGGTGCTCACCCGGATCGATGATGCCCGTGACCGGCGTCCAGGCGCCCGTGTCGGCACGACGGACGAGCAGGATGTCGTCGCCGCGGACGACGACCGCCGTCACCCCCGAGAGCCACAGCCGTTCGGTGCCGATCTTCTCTCGGAGGGACAGGACGAAATCGGGCGTCGACATGGGAGAACCCTACCGAGGGCGGCCTCTAGGCTGACCGCATGAGGCTGCCCTGGACACTGCGCGGAAGCGATGTGCGGACCATCGGCGACATGGCGGGGGAGTCCGTGCTGCTCGCCGGGGGCGGGCGGGCGATCCTGCTGCAGCTGGCCGACCCTGCCGTCGGGCATGGCGTGGCCGATCACAGCGACTTCGTCGACCGGCCCCTGTCGAGGCTGCACGGCACGATGACCTACCTGTACGCCGTCGTCTTCGGCTCGCCCGCGGAGCGCGCGCATGTGCGCCGTGAGGTCGGACGGGCGCATCGACCCGTCCACGCCGACGGCAGCCAGGGGGTCCGCTACGACGCCTTCGACCCGGCATCGCAGCTCTGGGTGGCGGCGACCCTCTACGACTCGGCCATGACGATCTTCGAGCAGGTGCACGGCCCCCTGACTCCCGAGGTCGCCGACTCGGTCTACCAGGAGTACGCCGTCGTGGGGACGGCCTTGCAGATGCCCCGCGAGCTCTGGCCCACCGACCGCGAGGCCTTCGCCCGGTACTGGGCTGGGGCGGTCGACGCACTCGTCGTCGACGACGTCACTCGCGGCGTGGCCCGTCAGCTGCTGCACCCCGTCAACGTGCCCTGGTGGCTCCGCGTGCTCATGCCGGTGGCGCGGTGCCTCACGCTGGGGTCGCTGCCCGAGTCCGTCCGGCTCCGGTTCGACCTGCCGTGGAGCGCCCGGTCCGCTCGCTGGTACGCGCGGGTCATGGGCGTCGCGGCGGTCGTCGTGCCGCATCTGCCGCCGCGACTGCGCCATGTGCTCCGCGACGGGTATCTGCGGCGGATGCGCGCCGCCATGGCGTCCGCGCCGCCCCGGGGCTGAGTTCCGAGATCTGGGGTCCCAGATCTGAGGCCCGAGATCTGAGGCCTGGAGACACCCGGGGGCCGCGCGCCGGGCCGCGCCTTGGGCCGCACTCCCGTACCGCCCGACGCCGCGCCCACCGTCGGCAACTCCTGGCTTCTGCACCGTTCGGCTGATGACCACCCCCGTTCAAGGGCGCGGTCGGGCGACACACGCGAGGATGAGGAGTTGCCGACGCGGGGCGCGTCCCGCCGCCTGCGCAGATCTCGTGTTCGGATTCAGCACGTGTGTGGTCGCGCGCTGTCGGTAACTCCCCACGCGTGCAGACGTTCGCGACCCGGCCCGCGCATCCTCGGGGCGGGCGACTCGCGGCGACGCACAGGTGAGGAGTTGCCGACGTGCACCGCGGCTGCTCGCGTTCTCGACCAGCACCGACCGGCACCGGCCGGCACCGGCACGAACCGAACCGACGCGACGAGGCTCCCCAGGCGCCCGGCACCGCCGCTACAGGGTGTCGATGGGCCCGGTGAGGGCGTAGTCCTGCCGAGCAGGCGCGGCGAGCGGCAGCGGCACGGGCGCGGTGTCGGTCGCCCGGTGGCGCGGTGCCGCCGGGGCGATGCGCACCCCGGCGAGGGCCAGGCGCTCGGCCACGACGTCGGCCGGGACGCGTTCGCCGACGGTCTCGTAGGTGCCGATCGGCACGACCGAGTGCACGACAGAGCCCTCGTACACGTGCACCAGGTTGAACGACTGGGCGCCGTCGCGTCCGCGGGTGCCGCCGCCCGCGGCGTTGAGATCCTGCGTGTAGCAAGTCGCCGAGGCCACGGAGACGGGGATCCCCGCGAAGACCGTGTTGGTCGAGTAGTGCAGGTGCCCGGCGATGATCGACCGCACGTCGCTGCCTTCGACGACCTCGGCCAACGACGCCTGGTCACGCAGCTCGACGAGGGCGGTGAGGTCTTGAACGCTCGGCACGGGCGGGTGGTGCATCGCGATGATGGTGCCGTCGGGGGCGTCGGTGCTGAGCTCCTCCGCCAGCCAGTCGAGCTGCTCGCCCGACAGCTCGCCGTAGTGGTGCCCGGGCACGGTCGTGTCGAGGGTGATGATCCGCAGACCGTTGACGTCGTAGACGAGGTCGACCGGTCGCTGCGACGGCAGCTGGCCGAAGAGCTGCTCCCGGAAGGCCCCGCGCTCGTCGTGGTTGCCCATCGCCCAGATGACCTGGGCGCCGAGGCGGTCGGCCATCGGCTGGACGAGCTCGCGCAGCTTCCGGTAGGCGTCCGGCTCGCCCTTGTCGGCGAGGTCGCCCGTGAAGACGATCGCCTCGGGGCTGTTTCCCGAGGCCTCGATCTCGGCGACGATCTGCCGGAGACGGGCCTCGCTGTCGACGGCCCCGTAGAGGTCGCCGTCACCGCCGACGAGATGCGTGTCGCTGAGGTGCAGGATGAAGTGGTTCGGCCTGGGGTGTTCGGCCGTCCGGAGATCCATGGTTCTCTCTTCGATGTCGCCGACGGGGGCTCGGGACGAGACCCTCGTTGTTGATTCGACACTAAGTCCATCACTGGATTGCTCCGAATGTCATGAACGCAGGTGCGCGTTTCGATGAACTGTCGGCTAACTCGTCGTATTCCCGTCGGCCGTCCACGCACGGACGGCACCTCACGACCCGAGGAGGCGCGGGTCGTGAGGTGCCGTCGATGTCAGGACCTGCAGGTCAGGGCTTCAGGACCACCTTGATGCAGCCGTCGTCCTTCTGCTTGAACAGCTCGTACATGGCGGGGGCCTCGGCGAGCGGCACGGGGTGCGTGACGAGGTCCATCGTGCCGAGCGGGTCGGCCGGGTCCTCGACGAGGGGCATCAGGGTGTCCATCCACCGCTGCACGTTGCACTGGCCCATCTTGAGGGTGATCTGCTTGTCGAACAGCGTGAGGAACGGCGTCGGGTCGGCGGTGCCGCCGTACACGCCGCTGAGCGACACGGTGCCGCCGCGGCGGACGATCTCGAACGCGAGGTGCATGGCGCCGAGGGCGTCGAGGCCGGCCTTCTGCAGGACGGCCTGGCCGACCTTGTCGGGGAGGACGGCGGCGAACTTCTGCACGGCGGTCACTCCGCCGTGGTCGTGGGCCTCCATACCGACGGCGTCGAGGACGGAGTCGGGTCCGCGGCCGTCGGTCATCCCCGACACGACGTCGGCGATGTCCTTCGTGAGGTCGAGCACCTCGACGCCGTGGCGCTCGGCCATGGCGCGGCGCTCGGGGACGGGGTCGATGCCGATCACGCGGTAGCCGCGGTGCACGCCGATGCGGGACGCGAACTGGCCGACCGGTCCGAGTCCGAGCACGACGAGCGTGCCGCCCTCGGGGACCTGCGCGTACTCGACGCCCTGCCACGCGGTGGGGAGGATGTCGCTGAGGAACAGGTACCGCTCGTCGGGCAGGTCGTGCCCGACCGTGACGAGGTTGGCGTCCGCGAGGGGGACTCGCAGCTGCTCGGCCTGCCCGCCGGGCACCTGGCCGTAGAGCTTGCTGAAGCCGTACAGGGTCGCGCCCGAGCCGTACTCGGTGACCTGGGTCGTCTCGCACTGCGAGAAGAGCCCGCGATCGCACATGAAGCAGTCGCCGCAGGCGATGACGAACGGGACGACGACGCGGTCGCCGACCTTGACGCGTCCGACGGCGGATCCGACCTGGGTGACGACACCCATGGTCTCGTGTCCGAGGACGTCGCCCTTGTCGAGGTACGAGTCGAAGACGTCGTAGAGGTGCAGGTCGCTGCCGCAGATGGCGGCGGACGTCACCTTGATGACGGCGTCGGTGGGGTCGATGATGCGGGGGTCGGGGACGTCCTCGACCGAGACTTTGGTGACCGACTGGTAGGTGAGTGCTCTCATCGTCCCCGTCTACGCGCCGCGGCACACAGCGACCTGGCAGAGGGGTACAGGATCGTCCTCCATCGTGCCGGGATGCGGAACGGGGCGACCGGACCGAAGTCCGATCGCCCCGAGGCGCGTGCTGCCGAGACCTACGCGGTGACGGCGGCGACGATGTTGACGACCTTGCGGCCGCCCTTGTTGCCGAACTCGACGGAGCCGGGTGCGAGGGCGAAGAGGGTGTCGTCACCGCCGCGGCCGACGTTGGCGCCGGGGTGGAAGTGGGTGCCGCGCTGGCGGACGATGATCTCGCCGGCGAGGACGACCTGGCCGCCGAAGCGCTTCACGCCGAGGCGCTGGGCGTTCGAGTCGCGGCCGTTACGGGTGGACGATGCGCCCTTTTTGTGTGCCATGTGCTGTCAGCTCCTGATCTTCTACAGTGCTACTTGGTCGTGATCGAGGTGATCTTGACGCGGGTGAGGTCGGCACGGAAGCCCATGCGACGCTTGTACCCGGTCTTGTTCTTGTAGTTCTGGATGACG
>NZ_JAXCWG010000012.1:0-94729 GCF_034045195.1 Frigoribacterium sp. CFBP9030 | reverse complement strand
GGCGGGGGCGAGGCGCGGGCGGCGGGGCGCGGGCGGCGGGGCGCGGGGCGGGGCGGGAGCGGGCGGGGGCGCCGGGGGCTAGGGGGTGGAGAGCTCGGGGGCTCCGAGGCGGAGACCGATGTCGATCAGGACGACGCGGCCTGCGAGCATCGGTCCGCTGCCGCGAAGGAGCCCCGCCTTGCGTCCGCCGAAGGTGACGGTCACGTCCGCCGGCAGCACCAGCTCGGCCGATCCGTCGTCGGGATGGAGGCCGCTGGGGAGGTCGACCGCGACCACCAGCGGACGCCCCAGCACCGGCCCCGACGGCCCCGAGGGCCCCGGCCCACCAGCCCCCGGTCCCGCAGACCCCGCACCAGCCCCCTCCCCAACGGACCCCGCGCCCCCGCCCAGCGCCGCCACCACGCGCCGTGCGTCCCCTCGCAACCCGCCGCTGGCGCCCGTGCCCACCATCCCGTCGAGCACCACGTCGTACCCGCGCAGCAGCCCGGGCGCCGCCGCGGGGTCCGTCCAGGGGCCTAGCGCGTCGACCGTCGCGCCGGCGACCAGGGCGGCAGCGAGCCCCGCCTCGTGCAGTCGCGATCCCGTGGGCACCACGGTCACCACGCCCCCGGGCACGAACTCCTGCGCCAGCGATGCGCCGGCGTAGAGGGCGTCCCCGCCGTTGTCGCCGCTGCCGACGAGCAGCAGGATCCGCGGGGCCGAGGAGGCGCGCAGCAGCCCGGACACGACCCCCGCGAGTCCGTCGGCGGCCCGCTGCATGAGCGGCTCCCCGGCCTCGAGCAGCGGCTTCTCGGCGGCACGGATCTGGGCGGCGGTCCAGGCATCGGTCATGCCTCCACTCTGCCCCTCGCCGCACGCGAGGCGCCGACTCGCCGCACGCGAGGCGCCGACTCGCCGCACGCGAGGCGCCGACGCCCGCCCTGCTGCCAGACTGGACGGATGCGTGCTCAGGCGAACAACCCCGTCGACGGAACCGAGATCGCCTACGAGGTGGACGGCGACGGCCCTCCCCTGGTGCTGGTGCACGGCTCCGGCCTCTCGCGCGGCACCTGGCGCGGGCTCGGCTACCTGCGCGATCTGCAGCGCGACTTCACGGTGGTCGCCCTCGACATGCGGGGTCACGGCAAGAGCGGCAAGCCGCACGATCCCGCGTCGTACACGATGGACCTCCACCGCGGCGACGTCGAGGCCGTGCTCACCGCGACCGGGCTCGAGCCGGCGCACTACGTCGGCTACTCGTTCGGCGCCCGGATCGGCCTCTCGATCGCGGCCCACACTCCGCGGCTGCTGCGCACGCTGACGACGATCGGCGGCAGCTGGGCACCCATGAACGGCAACATCGGCGCCACCTTCGCCCCCGACTGGCACGAGGCGCTCACCACCGGCGGCATGGCCCGCTTCGTCGACCGGTGGGGCGAGACCATCGGCCGTCCGATCGACCCCGAGACCCGTCTCGCGTTCATGCAGGACGACCCCGAGGCGCTGGCCGCCTTCTTCACCGCGGCCGAGACCGGCGGCGGTCTGACCGTCGACCAGCTCGACTCGGTGACCGTGCCCACCCTCCTGCTCGCCGGCACCCGCGACGTCGACCGGCACCGCGAGTCGCAGGAGGCCGCACGCCGCATGCCGGCCGCCGCCTTCTACTCGCTCGTCGGCCAGGATCACGCGTCGTCGCTTCTCCCCGTCGATCAGGTCACCGACCTGCTCCGCACCTATCTCGAGGCCGTCGACGCCTGACCGGGGCCGAGGAGGCGCGGCGAGAGCAGCCGGGGAGGCGCGGCGCCGGCAGACGGTCCCGCCGAGGAGGCGCGGTGCCGGCACGCGGCACGGGGTGCGCGGACAGCGTGCCGGGCTGCGAGAATGACGGGACCATGGGCATCAGTCGTCGCGCGTTCCTGACGGGCTCGCTCTCGGGCGCCGCGGTGCTCGTGCTCGCCGCCTGCACCCCCGACGCGCCCTCCCCCGCGCCCACGAGCGGCGCTCCGACGCCGACCGTCGATCCGACGGTGCCCGCCGGTCTGGCCGCGGCCGGGTTCCTCCGGAGCTCGTGGGCCGACGACGCGCTGTCCGGCGGGTCGTCGAGCTACCTCGCCACCGGGTCGACGATCACCGACCGTCTGACGCTCGCCGGGTCGCTCGACGACCGCCTGTTCTTCGCCGGCGAGGCCGTCGCCTCCCGTAACGCCGGCACCGTCTACGGCGCGAGGGCCTCGGGCTTCGACGTCGCCGACGAGATCGCGACGGTCGCCTCCGAGGGCGAGCGCGTCATCGTGATCGGCGCGGGCATCGCCGGGGCCACCGCCGCCCGCGCCCTGGCCGACCGGGGCTTCGACGTCGTGGTCGTCGAGGCCCGCGACCGGATCGGGGGCCGCATCCACACGGTCACCGACGACGACTGGCCCTTCGCCGTCGAGCTCGGCGTGTCGACCCTGTTCGGCGAGGCGGCTCCGGCGCTCGTCGGCGCGCTCGCCCTCGCGGGGGTCGACACCGTCCGCCTCCGCGAGACCGGCACCGGCACCGCCCAGCTCGATGCCCGTACCGCCGACGGAACGCCCACCGATCTGACGCAGGCCGTCGCGACGGCCCTGAGCACCGCCGTGTCCTGGGCCGAGAGCACCGACGGCCCCGACAGCGGCGCGACCGGCGGTGGAACAGGCGGCGGCAGCAGCACGGGCGCAGGTCGCTCCGCCCGTCAGGTCTTCGCCGAGTCCGGTGCCGACCGGGTCTCGACCACGCCCGATGCGACCGGGGTCTCCGACGCCGATCGTGTCGCGTTCCTCCTCGACCGCATCGTGCCCGCCCGGTACGGCGCCGAGGCCGGCGAGCTCGCGATGACGCAGGTCGGCGACGATCTGCTGCCTCTCGACGCGACCCTGGTCACCGGTGGCCTCGAGACGTTCGTCACGGGTCTGCTCGACGGCCTCGACGTGCTGCGCGGCAGCACCGTCGCCCGCATCCAGTACGGCGACCAGGGGGTGGGGCTCCGGCTCGCCACCGGAGAATCGCTGTCGGCCGACCGGGTCGTCTCGACCCTGCCGCTGGGTGTGCTCAAGCAGGGCGCCGTCGAGTTCGAGCCCGCCCTGCCCGCGGCCTACGCGTCGGCGATCGAGTCGCTCGGCATGGGCGACCAGGAGGTCCTCTGGCTGCGCTTCGACCAGGCCTTCTGGTCGACCGAGGCGACCGTCTGGGCCGTGCTCGACGACACGGCGAGCGACCGCCTGTTCGTCAACCTGCTGCCGGCGACCGGCGAGCCCGTCCTCGTCTCGCTGACCGGCGGCGACGCCGGTCGGGCCACGGCCGCGCTCGACGACGACGAGGCGGTCACCGCCGCCCTCGCATCGCTGGCGCCCTACCTCGACCTCGTGTCGGCCTCGCCCGCACCCGGCGAGACCGGCGCACCAGGCGAGACCGGCTCACCAGACGAGACCCCGGCATCCGGCGAGGCGACCCCCGGCAGCTGAGTCGCGACCGACGGGCGGCCACCGACCGGCCTGCGCCGCGCCTCCGGCGAGAGACCGGCCCCGACCCTGATCGACGGGATCCGAGGAGGCGCGCCCGGCACCGCGGGCCGGTTCCGCCGACGAAGACGGCTGAGTGCGACGAGCCCCACCGTCACACCGATGATGGTGCCGATGGCGATGCCGTTGTAGAGCACGAACTCGTCGGGCCAGCGCACCTGCGCGGGGTCGAGGAAGAAGTACGGGTACCAGCCGACCCGCGCACCGCGCCAGATCGTGAAGAGCCCCCAGACGATCGGGAACGGCAGCGCGGCGAGCACGAGGCGCCAGCGCACGCGCGTCCGCCCGGGAGCGAAGACCCAGTCGATCAGCACGAAGGTGGACAGGTAGAAGTGCAGCACCTGACTGGACCAGGGGACGCCGATCGTGTAGTTGTGACTGGCCGACTCGATGACGATCACGCCGTAGACCAGTCCCGACACGATCACGTACGTCGTCACGAGCGCGTGCAGCGAGGCGAACCACCGCGGCTCTGGCACCCCTCTGAGCATCAGCACACCCGAGACGGTCAGCACCACGACGTTGGCGATGTTGCTCTGCTGCGTGAAGTAGCTGAAGTAGTTGATGGTGCTGAAGGTGCTGAACCCGAGCACGTAGACGAAGTACGAGACGAGGGCCGAGAGCCCCGCGGCGGCGGCGGCCAGCCGGAGCACGCCCACGAGTCGTCGCACGTCGTCACACACTCCCAGGCCGTCGTCTCGAAAGGACCGAGCGTACTAGCGCCCCATGACAGAGGCCGGGCCGCCGCGCGAGATGCGCGGCGGCCCGGCCGGAGTCTCAGCAGGGGCTGCTTACGGGATGTAGTTGAACTCGTCGGGGTTCGGGCCCGTGCGCTCGTCCTTGTTCAGGGCCGTGATGGCCGTGACGTCGGCGTCGGTCAGCTCGAAGTCGAACAGGTCGAAGTTCTCTTCGACGCGCGAGCGGGTGACCGACTTCGGGAACACGATGTCGCCGCGCTGGATGTGCCAGCGCAGCGTGACCTGCGCGGTGGACTTGCCGACGCGCTCGGCGATCTCGGTGATGGTCTCGTCCTTCAGGACGCCGCCCTGGGCGATGGGCGACCATGCCTCGGTGTGGATGCCCTTCGAGACGCCGAACTCGCGGAGCGCGTCCTGTGTGAGGTAGGGGTGCACCTCGATCTGGTTGACGACCGGCACGACCGAACCCTCGGCGAGGACGCGCTCGAGGTGCGGCTGCTGGAAGTTCGAGACGCCGATCGACTTGGCGCGGCCGCTGGCGTAGATCTCCTCCATGGCCTTCCAGGTCTCGATGTAGTCGACGTCGATGCCGGGCAGGGGCCAGTGGATGAGGAACAGGTCGACGTAGTCCTGCTTGAGGGCGTCGAGGGTGCCGTCGAACGCCTTCAGCGCGTCGTCGCGCTTGTGGAAGCCGTTGTTGAGCTTCGAGGTGACGAAGATGTCGCTGCGGTCGAGACCGCTCTCGGCGATGGCCTCGCCGACGCCGGCCTCGTTGCCGTACATCTCGGCGGTGTCGATGTGGCGGTAGCCGACCTCGAAGGCGGTGAGCGTCGCGTCCTTCGTCTCGGCCGGGTCGACCTGGTAGACGCCGAACCCGAGCTGGGGGATCTGGATTCCGTTGTTCAGAGTGATGGTGGGGATCGTGGTCATGTCATAAGCCAACCACCGGGGCGGCTCGATGCTTCCAAGAAAGCCCCTGGTGCCTGTACCCCGGGTGTGTTACTGTCATGAGTCGCTTGGAACGGATCCTCTCTGATCGTTCCCGGAACAGCTCTGGCCGAGTCCACACCGTCCTCCTGATCCGAACAGCCCGACGACACCATCGGAGCCACCCCTCACGGGTGCTCACTCCTCCGATCGTCGTGACACGGGCCCGACCGGACACCGTCCGCACCGCCGTCGCATCACGACGGCCCACGCAAGCCGAGACGCTGCGTGCCGTAGAGCACATCGAAAGAACCGAACATGAAGAGCACCATCACCACCATCACGGGCACGGTCACGACCGTCCCGACCCTGACCACCGCCCGCCTCGTCGAGTTCGTCGTCGTCGACGCCCGCGGCGCCGAGTTCGCCGTCCGCGCCTGGAGCGACGTCGTGACCGACGCCGTCCGCGTCGGCGCCACCGTCACGGTCTCCGGCACCGAGGGCTGGGTCATCCCCGGTCGCAGCTGGCGCCGCGAGCCGAGCCGCACCATCGTGCAGGCCTACTCGGTCGACACGGCGGCACTGCTGCTCGCCGCCTGACCCCGCAGCCGGCGACCCCGGCACCCGGCCCGCCCCGCGGCGGCCGACACGCACGCACCGCCCGACCGGCTCAGCCGATCGGGCGGTTCTGCGTCGTCCGCGACTCGGACGACCGCCCGCGACTCGGAGGGTCGTCCGCGACTCAGGCGGTCGCGAGACCCTGCGCCCGCACCAGGATCGGCCGGTGGTCGGAGATGCCGGCCGGCAGCGTGACGATGTCGTCGATGGTGAGGCCGATGCTCGTCGCGAAGTCGAAGTGGCCCTTGACGTACCGGTAGCCGAGGTAGGTCGGCGTGTCGCTGCGGGTCAGGATGAAGCCGTCGCGCTCGATCCGCTTGCGCAGCCCCTGGTGGAACCACGGGTAGTTGAAGTCGCCCACCATCAGCATGGGCGCCCGCGGCGCCAGCGCCCGCATGAGTTCGTGCGCCGACGAGACCTGCTTGCGGCGCAGCCCGTTCGTGGCGGTCAGCGGAGCGGCGTGGAACGACCCGACCAGCACGTCGGTCTTCGACACGCGGTCGGCGAGGTGCATCGCCAGCAACCGCTCGTGGGCGGGCGACATGACCCGGTCGTGCATCGACTTCTTCAGGGCGTACACCTGCGAGCCGTGCAGCTCGAAGCGGTCGGGGCGGTAGTACGCCGCGAGTCCGAGCCGGTTGTTGCGCGTCGACGTCGCCAGCACGAGGTCGCCCAGCCGGTCGGGGATGTCGTTCGTGTCGGCCTCCTGCAGGCAGAGCACGTCGGCTCGGTGGTCGCGCGCCAGGCTTTCGATCTCGCCCTTCGCCGTGTGCTCGCGGAGGTTGTAGCTGATCACGCGCATCGAGTTGCCGTCTTCTTCTTTCACGGGGACCGAACCTAGCCCACCGATGTTTCGACGACGTGCAGGTTCGGCACGATATTCGCTCCGGGGACGGCAGGAGGCGGTCCGCACCCTCTCTCGGAAGGTGCGGACCGCCTCCTGGTCACCGTCCGCGACCGGTTCTCGGCGCGGGCTGCCTCAGGCTCAGCGCCAGCGCGGCCACCAGTGGTGGATCAGATCGCCGATGGCGTTCCAGATCCAGTCGATGATCGCCCCGAGGTTCCATCCGCCGCCGGGCGTGCCGGGCTCGGTGGGCGGCTCCTCGGGCTCGGGCTCGGCGCCCGAGGCGACGGTCACGTAGGTGACGGTGCCCGTGTCGCCGTACGAGACCCGACCCAGGTAGCTGGCGTCGTAGTCGAGACCGGACCACGAGGTCGTGACCGTGGTGGTCTCGCCGAGCGCCGCCTCGATCGACGCGGGGTCGACGGAGAAGTCGCCGACGGCCTGGGCCGGATCGAGCAGATACGACGTCAGCGAGTAGCCGAGATCGCCGGCCCCCGAGTAGAAGTCGATCATCAGCACGTAGGAGCCCGCCTCGGGCGCCTCGACGTCGAGCTGCTCGTCGGCCGATCCCGTCGCCGCGTAGTCGACCAGCGTGTCGGGCTCGCCCGCCGCATCGGCCGAGTAGAGCAGCAGGTCGAGGTCGGCGGTGTCGTCTGCGGAGTCGAGCACGAACCGGCCGTGCGTCGTGCCCTCGGCGATCGTCAGCGGCACGAGGGCGGGATCGCCGCCCGCGGTGCCCGAGCCGGTCGCGACGGCGCCCTTGGCGAGCCCCTCCGCAGCCAGCGGCAGCGACAGCGCGTCGCCGGCCGTGACGTCGAGCGAGGCCTCGCCCGTCGCGCCCTCGCCGGCCAGCTCGGACGCGACGTCGAGCTGCACGGGGCGGACGGCCAGGGGGCTCCGCACGTCGTGCGTGCCGTCGCTCCAGGTCAGGTAGCCGGTGGCGAACTCGTCGAGCGGCGCCGTCGTGCGGGTGAACTCGACCGTGTACTCCTTCTTCTCGCCGGCCGCGGCGAAGTCCAGCGTCGCGGGCGACACCTCGACCGAGACGCCGGGCATCTCGACCGGGGCGACGCTGTAGCTGCCCGCCTCGGTCGCCGTCACCGTGCGGGTGACCGTCGCGGTGCCCGCCAGCGAGCCGACGCTGATCGAGGGGAGGTTCATCGACGAGTCGGTGCCCTCGACCGTGTCGATCGAGTCGACGTAGGCCTGCCACTGCTCGGGGCCGTTCTCGTAGAGCAGACCCGGCTCGAGGAACCTCGTCGGGTCGACGTGACCCGCACCCTGGGCGAAGACGTCGCGACTCGGCTGACCGTCGGGTCCGACGAGGTCGTACGCGGTGGTCATCATGGCCGACTTGACCTCGTCGGGCGACCAGTCGGGGTGCGCGGTCGCCGAGAGGTAGAGCGCGGCGAGACCGGCGATGTGCGGCGACGACATCGACGTGCCCGACAGGAACTCGTACGAGCCCGCCTCGCCCGCGGCGTTGGCCCCGTCGGCGAGGATCGCGACGCCGGGCGCCGAGATGTCGGGCTTGAGCAGGTTGCCGCCGTCGGCCGTCACCGGACCGCGCGACGAGAAGCCGGCGATCTGGGGCGTCGCGGGCTCGGGCAGACCCTCGGGGTTGCCGTCGAGCAGCGTCACCGTGGCGCCCGCGGTGGCCGCGTAGGCGTGCAGCGCGGTGTAGCCCTCGGCGTCGACGTGGACCGTCGGGATGACGTGCTCGTCGAGGTCGACGGAGCTCGAGGTCTTGTTGACCAGCAGCATCCCGATGCCGCCGACCCGGTCGACCTCGGCGCTCTTGTCGGTGCGGCCGACCACTCCGCGGTCGCAGAGGACCACGGCGTCGTCGGGCACGAGCGCGGCGTCGAGCGTGCCCGGCGTGCAGAGCAGGGCGTCGGCGGTCGACGCCGAGGCCAGCTTCACCGCCTGCGAGTCGACGAGCGTGCCGGTCAGGCCCTCGTCGCCGACGGGCACGGTGATCGAGCCGCCCAGGTACGAGGTGCCGTCGCCCGTGCGGGCGGTGGCGGAGTAGCTCGGGATGGTGCTCGCGGCCACCGTGGTGATCCACGGCGCGGCGTTGTCGGCCGTCGTCTCGGACGGGCCGTCGTTGCCGGCCGAGGCGGCGACGAAGACGCCGGCGGAGGCCGCGCCGAGGAACGCCTGATCGGTCGCCGAGTAGGTGCTGGTCGCGCCGCCCCCGCCGATCGAGTAGTTGATGACGTCGACGCCGTCGGTGACCGCCGCCTCGATGGCGGCGATCAGGTCGAGGGTGGCGCAGCCGTCGTCTTCGGTCGAGACGCGGTCGGGGCCGTCCCAGCAGACCTTGTAGGCGGCGATCTTCGCTGCGGGGGCGACACCCGAGATCGTGCCGAAGTCGCGACCGGCGACCTGGGCCTCGACGTCGGCGTTGCCGGCCGCGGTGCTCGCCGTGTGCGAGCCGTGGCCGTTGCCGTCGCGGGGAGAGAGGTACTCGCCCTGCTCCTCGGTGCCGATGTTGCCGACGCCGAAGCCGTCGACGAAGTAGCGCGCGCCGATCAGCTTCGTGTTGCAGTCGGCCGCGGTGAACTGCACGCCGGTCTGGCAGACGCCCCGGAAGGTCCCGCCGTCGCCGCGCGGGAAGACCGTCGACGAGCCCTCTAGGTGCGGCTCGGTGGCGCTCGCCTCGCCGAGCGGGTCGCCCGCGAACGAGGCGTTGCCCGCGGCGATGCCGGAGTCGATGATGCCGACGACGACCCCGTCGCCGGCGGCGTCCCGGCCGCCGAGGGAGTCCCAGACGCCGCCCGCGCCCTGGGCGTCGCCGAGACCGAGGAACTCGGTCGAGGGCGTGGCCTGCAGCTTCAGCAGCTCGTTCTTCGAGACGGCGGCGACCGACGGGTCGCTCGCGAGCGACCGGGCCTGGTCGGCCGTGAGGTCGGCGGCGAACGCGTTCGTCGTGACCGAGTAGTGGGCGTCGACCGAGGCTCCGACCGCCGCGGCGACGTCCGCCTGGGTCTCCTCGAGGTGGTCGCTGTACTTCTGCACCGGAGCGGCGCGCGCGTCGAGCCGGGTGCCCTCGGGGGTGGCCGTCGCGGGGAGCCCCGCCGTGCCTCCCTCGTAGGTGGCCGCCGCGGGCTCGCGGAGGGTCACGATGTACTTGCCCGCCGAGAACGACGTGTCGCCGACGACGGCCGGACCCTCGGCGGCGAGGGCCGACGTCGCGGGGAGCGCGACGACTCCCCCGGCGACGAGTGCGGTCGCGAAGAGCCCGGAGGCGAGCAGCGCGGCGAGAGGGGCTTTCGGCCGACGAGGGCCGGATGGAGTGATCACGGGTGCCTTCCGACGCTGTCGCCCCCATGGCGAAGTCGTCGAGTAAGAGTTACCTGAGAATTCATCTGACCCTCAAGCGGGGGTGGTGGCCGAAAGCTGCCACTGGCCGCGCGAGGCCGCATTGTTAACCTGCCGTGACCCGTTCGGGGGACACCGTGTCCGCCACGTGGCCGACGTCAGAGCCAGCCCCGACGTGCGGCCTCGACCCCCGCATGGAACCTGTTGGTCACCCCGAGTTCGCCGAACAGGTCATGCACGCGGCGCCGCACGGTGCGCACCGAGAGACCGAGCCGCTGGGCGACGACCTCGTCGGTGGCGCCGGCGGCCATCAGGGCGATCAGGTCGCGCTCTTCGAGACTCGGCCCGCGGCGCGGCGACGCGGCGGCATCCGTCGGGCGGCTCTCGTCGGCGACCCGGGCGGCGATCAGCGACCAGTCGGGCGACCCCGAGCCCCCTCCCCCGGCGCCCGCGGTGGCGGACCGGTCGACGGGCACGGGCACCGCGGCACGCCAGCGCTGCTCGAACAGCTCGACGAGAGCCGCGACGAGAGCCGGCGACTCGGTGACCAGCGCCTCCGGGGCGGCGGGGTCGTGACCGAGCGAGACGAGGGCGATCCGCTCGTCGGCGACGGCGAGCTTGACGGGGAGCGAGTCGGTCAGCCGCGCCTCCTCGCCGTGACCGCCCAGGCGGTGGACGCCCTGCCAGCGTCCGTCGGCCGCGAAGCTGTCCATCGTGTAGACGGCCCGCCAGCGGACGCCCCGTGCGAGTGCGGTGCGCTCGGTGCCCTCGTTGCCGACGACGACGTAGGGCGGCCGGTCGAACGCGACGAACGACCGGGTCGCGGTCAGCTCGAGTCGCGTGTACCGGTCGCCGATGGCGGCCGCGCCGACCAGCGTGCGGGTGACCGCCGACGGGTCGGCCCGGCGACGCGTCTCGTCGAACAGCTCGGCCAGGACGCCCGTGGAGGCGCGGGCCGAGGCGAGCGCATCGGCCCGCCTCGCGACGAGGGCCGGCACCGAGACCCGGGGGTCGACCGCCGCCCAGCGCGCCGACGCGGTGACGCCCGGCGCGCTCTCGTGCACGAGCCCCAGCGCCCGGAGCCGCTGGAGACCGGCCTCGACCGCCGCCTGCTCGAGGTGCGGCAGCCCGGCCCCGAGGGCGTCGACGCCGACGCCGTCGGACTCGGCGAGGACGACCTCGTACACCTCGGCGGCGACCGCGTCGACGCCGAGCGCCGAGAGCTCGGGCAGACTCATGCGCTCGACCCTAGCCGCGCCCGCGCCCGCCTCTGCACCCGCCGACGGAGCCCGGTGCAGCGCCGCGAGGCGCGCGGCCTACGCGGCGGGGGTGAGCCGCATCGCGTCGGCGAGCAGCGCGACCGACCGGAGCCGCGCCTCCTTCGACGACCCGGCGTGGGCCACGATCAGCTCGTCGGCCTGCGCGGTGCGGGCGAACTGCTCCATGTACTCGCGCGCCTCGGAGGGGGTGCCGACCGCGGTGTAGGTCGTCATCGACAGCACGTGCTGCCCCACCGGGGTGCGCAGCAGGTGATCGAGCTCGGCGTCGTCGAACTCGCGGGCGACGTCGATCTGACCGCTCTGACGCAGCAGCATCAGCAGGCGCTGACGCTTGACGACGGCGAACTGCGCGTCGGCGTCGTCGGAGTCGTCGGCGACCACGGCGTTCACGGCCGCGATCACATAGGGCTCGGCCAGCTGCTCGGACGGCTGGAACTCGCGACGGTAGGCGGTCACGGCGTCGATCAGGTCGTTCGGCGCGAAGTGCGAGGCGAACGCGTAGGGCAGACCGAGCGCGGCGGCGAGCTTCGCCCCGAACAGCGACGAGCCGAGGATGTACAGCGGCACGTTGGTGCCGCCGCCGGGCACCGCCTGCACGCCGGCGATGCGCGACTCGCCGGCGAGGAACGCCTGGAGCTCGAGGATGTCCTGGGGGAACCGCTCGGACGACGCCGGGTCGCGGCGCAGCGCCCGGAACGTCGCCTGGTCGCTGCCCGGGGCCCGCCCGAGCCCGAGGTCGATACGACCCGGGTGCAGGGTCTCGAGCGTGCCGAACTGCTCGGCGATGGTCAGAGGCGAGTGGTTCGGCAGCATGACGCCGCCCGACCCGAGCCGGATGGTCTTCGTCTGGCTGGCGATGTGCGCGATCAGCACCGACGTGGCGCTCGACGCGATCGACGCCATGTTGTGGTGCTCGGCGTACCAGACCCGCCGGTAGCCGCTCGCCTCGGCCTGCTGTGCGAGCGCGACGGAGGCCGCGAAGCTGTCGCGCACCGTCTCTCCGGGGGCGACGGGGGCGAGGTCGAGGATCGAGAGGGGAATGCTCATGAGGGGGGCAACACCGAGGAGGCGCGGCGTATGCCCGAGGTCGGGGGCGCGGCCGTCGACCCCCGGACGACGAGCTCGGTCGGGAGGGACGCCACCGGGGTGGAGTCGCCGGCCAGCACCGCCTCGACCGTCGTCATGATGAGACGCCCGAGGGCCTCGAAGTCCTGCCGCACGGTCGTCAGCGACGGCAGGAAGTGCGCGGCCTCGGGGATGTCGTCGAAGCCGACGATGCTCACGTCGCCGGGTACCGACACCCCGGCCTCGGCGAAGGCGTGCACGAGGCCGAGCGCCATCTGGTCGTTGCCGCAGAACACGGCCGTCACCTCGCCGGCGGCGACGCGGTCGACGAGCTCGCGGCCGACGCGGTGCCCCGAGGCGGGGGTCCAGTCGCCGCGCAGCAGCACCGACGGGTCGAGTCCGAGCCGGGTGCAGGCTCCTCGCCAGCCGCGTTCGCGGTCGCGGCCGTCCATCCAGCCCTCGGGGCCGGCGACGTGCGCGATGCGGGTGTGGCCGAGCGCGGCGAGGTGCTCGACCGCCGACTCCGCGCCCGCCACCTGGTCGAGCGACACCGTGTGGTGGCCGGCCTCGGCCTCGCTGTCGGCGGTGACGAGCGGCACCGACACCTCGGCCCGGCGGAGCACCCGCAGCACCTCGGGGTCGGGGGCGATCAGCACGAGGGCGGCGACGTTCTGACCGAGCAGCGCGTCGAGGGCCTGCTGCATGCCCTTCCGGTCGGCGACGTCGAGGGTCGCCATCGACACCTGGTAGCCCGCGCGGCGTGCCGCACCGTTGAAGCCGTGCATGGTGCTCGACGGGCCGTAGTACGGGAACCCGGTGCTGATCAGGCCGATCGAGGTCGTCTTGCGGCTGGCGAGGGCCCGCGCGGCCAGACTCGGCCGGTAGTTCAGCTCGTCGACGGCGGCGTCGACCTTCGCCTTCGTGGCCGGTCGCACCGACGGGTCGCCGTTGACGACCCTCGAGACGGTCTGGTGCGAGACGCCGGCTGCTGCCGCGACGTCGAAGAGGGTTGCCACGTGATGATCCTAGGTCTGTTCGTTTCGCGGGTCGGACGGGCCCGGACGACGAGGAGGCGCGGCTCCCGTGATCGGGAACCGCGCCTCCTGAGGGGGTCGCTCTCGCTACTTGGTGGCCGAGGCGGCGCGACGCTTGTTGAAGACGTCGAACGCGACGGCGGCGAGCAGCACCAGGCCCTTGATGAGCGACTGGTACTCCGTGCCGACACCGAGGATCGACATGCCGTTGTTCAGGATGCCGATGATCAGACCGCCGACGATGGCGCCGGTGACGGTGCCGATGCCGCCGGTGACCGCCGCACCGCCGATGAAGACGGCGGCGATCGCGTCGAGCTCGAAGCCGTTGCCGGCGTTGCCGCTGGCCAGGTTCAGCTGACCGGTGAAGACCAGGCCGGCCAGAGCCGAGATGACGCCCATGTTGACGAACAGCAGGAACGTGACGCGCTTGGTCTTGATGCCCGACAGCTCGGCCGCGTGCAGGTTGCCGCCGATGGCGTAGACGTGGCGGCCGAAGACCGAGTTCTTCATGACCGTCGAGTAGACGACGACGAGGACGGCGAGGACCACGAGGACGATCGGGGTGCCCGAGTAGCTGGCGAGCAGGAACCCGATGTACATGACGAGCGCGACCGTGAAGACGAGCTTCGTGACGAACCACAGGAACGGCTCGTCCTCGAGCTGGTACTTGCGACGCGTGGCACGACCGCGGAGGCCCGTGCCGATCAGCGCGACCGCCGCGATGGCGCCTAGCACCAGGGTGAGCGGCTCGTAGCCGGTCGTGCCGAACGTCGGGAGGAACCCGGAGCCGATGTCGCGGAACCCCTGGGGGAACGGCGAGATCTGCTGCGTCTGCAGGGCGATCTGGGCGGCACCGCGGAAGGCGAGCATGCCCGCCAGGGTGACGATGAACGCCGGTATGCCGAAGTAGGCGATCCAGAACCCCTGCCAGGCGCCGACCAGGCCGCCGAGCACGAGGCAGAGCACCACGGCGACGGGCCAGGGCAGACCCCACTGCGTGATCATGACGCCGGCCATGGCGCCGGTGAAGGCCACGATTGACCCCACCGAGAGGTCGATGTGACCGGCGATGATGACCATCACCATGCCGATGGCGAGGATCAGGATGTAGCTGTTCTGGACGATCAGGTTCGAGACGTTGATCGGCGCCAGGGTGATGCCGTTGGTCGTGATCTGGAAGAACAGCACGATGACGATCAGCGCGATGAAGAGGCCGATCTGGCGCAGCTGGCCGCCGAGGTACGAGAACGCACCGACGATCGGGTTGCCACCGGAGCCGGACTGCGGCTGACGGGACGACGGCGACCCGCCGGTGGGCTTCGGGTCGGTGGCCTGGGTGGGGCTAGGCGCGCTCATTGACGGGGCTCTCTCGTTCGAGGGTCATGTACTTCAGGAGGAACTCGGGGGTCGCCTCGGCGATCGGCACGTCGGCCGTGATGCGCCCCTCCGAGAGGGTGTAGATGCGGTCGCAGATGCCGAGCAGCTCGGGCAGCTCGCTCGAGATGACGATCACTCCCTTGCCGGCGTCCGCGAGCTGGTTGATGATCGTGTAGATCTCGTACTTGGCGCCGACGTCGATGCCGCGCGTGGGTTCGTCGAGGATGAGCACGTCGGGGTCGGCGTACATCCACTTCGACAGCACGACCTTCTGCTGGTTGCCGCCCGAGAGCTTGCCCGTCACGGCCGCCACGTTCGGCGCCTTGATGTTCATGCTCTTGCGGTAGCGCTCGGCGACCGTGCTCTCTTCGGACCGGTTGACGAAACCCCAGTTCGCGAGTTTGCCGAGGGCCGAGCCCGAGACGTTGCGCGTGATGTCGTCGATCAGGTTGAGACCGTACTTCTTGCGGTCTTCGGTGGCGTAGGCGAGACCGGCCGCGATGGCCTTGCTCACCGTGTTGATCTTGATCGGCTCGCCGCGCTTGTAGACGGTGCCCGAGATGCCGGTGCCGTAGCTGTGGCCGAAGACGCTCATCGCGAGCTCGGTGCGACCCGCGCCCATCAGGCCCGCGATCCCGACGATCTCGCCGGCGCGCACGTTCAGGTTGGCCTGGTGGATGATCTCGCGGCTCGAGTCGAGCGGGTGGTGGACGGTCCAGTCCTCGATGCGCAGCAGCTCGTCGCCGATGGTCGACTCGTGCGACGGGTAGCGGCTCTCGAGGTCGCGGCCGACCATGCCCTTGATGATGCGGTCTTCGGAGACCTCACCGGCGTGCATGTCGAGGGTCTCGATGGTCTTGCCGTCGCGGATGATCGTGACCTTGTCGGCGATCTCCTTGATCTCGTTCAGCTTGTGACTGATGATGATCGAGGTGATGCCCTGGCCCTGCAGGCTCTTGATGAGGTCGAGCAGGTGGGCCGAGTCGTCGTCGTTCAGCGCCGCGGTCGGCTCGTCGAGGATCAGCAGCTTGACCTTCTTCGACAGCGCCTTGGCGATCTCGACCAGCTGCTGCTTGCCGACGCCGATGTCCGTCACCTTGGTGACCGGGTTGTCGCGGAGACCCACGCGGGCCAGCAGACCGGCCGCGTCGAGGTTTGTCTTGTTCCAGTCGATGAAGCCGCCCTTGGACTGCTCGTTGCCGAGGAAGATGTTCTCGGCGATCGACAGGAAGGGGCTGAGCGCCAGCTCCTGGTGGATGATGACGACGCCCGCGGCCTCGGAGTCGTTGATGTTCTTGAAGTCGACGGGCTGGCCGTCGAGCATGATCTGACCGTCGAAGGACCCTGACGGGTAGACCCCCGACAGCACCTTCATCAGCGTCGACTTGCCGGCGCCGTTCTCGCCGCAGATCGCGTGGACCTGGCCGCGCTCGACCTCCAGCGTGACGTTCTGCAGTGCCTTGACGCCGGGGAACGTCTTCGTGATGTCGCGCATCTCGAGGATCGTGTTCGCCACGTGTTCCTTCTTTCGTGCCTGGGGTGAGGTGGAGCGATGGAGCGCAGGAGGCGCGGTGCGGGTGCGCCGCGCCTCCTGCGTTCTCGGGAGGGACCTACTTCAGGTCGGCCTCGGTGAAGTAGCCGCTGTCGACGAGGACCTCCTTGTAGTTGTCCTCGGTGACGATGGTCGGCTGGAAGAGGAACGTCGGGACGACCTTCTCGCCGTTGTCGTACGTCTTGTCGTCGTTCGTCTCGGGGGTGTCGCCCTTGAGGAGGTCGTCGGCCATGATCACGGACTGGTCGGCGAGCTGACGGGTGTCCTTGTAGATGGTCGAGTACTGCTGACCGGCGATGATCGACTTGACCGAGGCGGCCTCGGCGTCCTGACCGGTGACGACGGGGAGGTCGGCGTCGGAGTAGCCGGCACCCTGCAGCGCCGAGATGATGCCGATCGAGATGCCGTCGTAGGGCGACAGCACGCCGTCGAGCTTGGTTCCGCCCGAGTAGGTCGAGGCGATCAGGTTCTGCATGCGGGCCTTGGCGGTCGCGGGGTCCCACTGCTGCGTGGCGGCCTGCGTGAACTGGTCCTGGCCGGAGCCGATGGTCAGCGAGCCGTCTTCGATGTAGGGCTTCAGGGTGTCCATCGCGCCGTTGAAGAAGAAGGTGGCGTTGTTGTCGTCGGGGCTGCCGGCGAAGACCTCGATGGTCTTCTTCTCGGCGCCGTCGATCTTGGCGCCGTCGGCGTCGGCGAGGCCGAGACCGGTCAGCAGGCTGGTCGCCTGGTCGACGCCCACCTTGTAGTTGTCGAACGACACGTAGTAGTCGACGTTCTCGTTGCCCGTCAGGAGGCGGTCGTACGAGATGACCTTGATGCCGGCCTTGGCGGCCGAGTCGAGCTGGTCGCTCAGCGAGCCGCCGTCGATCGAGGCGACGATGAGCACCTTGGCGCCCTTGGTGATCATGTTGCTGACCTGCTGGACCTGCTGGGGGATCTTATTGTCGGCGTACTCGAGGTCGACCTTGTAGCCCTTGTCCTCTAGGGCGCTCTTGACGGCGTCGCCGTCCTTGATCCAGCGCTCGGAGACCTTGGTGGGCATCGCGACGCCGACGAGGGCGCCCGAGTTGTCGCCGCCGCTGTCGCCGCTGCCGGCGTCGGCGCCGCGGCCGCCGCCCGAGCAGGCGGCCAGCGATGCGACGAGTCCGACGGCGACGATGCCGGAGAGGAGCTTCTTGTTCTTCACTGTGTGATTCCTTCGGTGTCCGTGTCATCTCGACGACGTCGTCGATGACGGTGGGAGGGGGTGGGTGACTCTGCGGACGGGTCTGAGTGACCGGTCACACGGGCAGGAGGGTGCGGGTGGCGAGACGAGGCGACGGGCGCCTCGGGTCGCTGCCGCCCCGGGATGCGGGGCGGGGAGGATGCGATGGCCGCGCGGGAGGCGGCCGACGTCAGCCGAGGAGGCGCGAGGACGTGCCGCGGGAGGGAGACGGGGATGAGACGGTCGCCGAAAGCGGTCGGCGACTCTCGTGTCGGGTGGTGATGCAGGTGTACACAGGTGACCTCTTCGTCAGGGACTGCTTCCAATGTGAGCGCTCACATCCGAGCGCTCGCCAATGATGCGCGCTGCGCAGGCGCGTGTCAAGTCGGCTGTCCCCCGGCGCGGTTAACACGCTCGCCACATGCCGTTCACGTCGCTGAGCGGAAGGCACGGCACAGTGTGCCCATGATCACCGCGACGGTCACCGTCCACACCGCGCACGACCCCGCGGGCCTGTTCTGGCTGTCGCGGCGGCTGCTGTCCGAGCATGTCGCGGCCAGGGTCGGCGAGGGTCAGTACCTCGTGCAGCTCGCCGACGCGGGCACCGTGCTGCTCACCGAGTCGACCGAGATGCTGCGGTTCGACATGGTGGTGCGAGACGAGCTCTCGGCACGCCGCACGCGACGTGCGCTCGAGGGCGCGTTGAACCGACTGTCGGCCGGCTCGGTCTCGGCGACGACGTGGCAGATCGACGCCGTCGCGCAGATGCCCGCCTAGCCGGAGCGGCGCCCGGAGTCAGTTGATGCAGGCGCC
This sequence comes from Frigoribacterium sp. CFBP9030, assembly GCF_034045195.1. Lineage (NCBI taxonomy): Bacteria > Bacillati > Actinomycetota > Actinomycetes > Micrococcales > Microbacteriaceae > Frigoribacterium > Frigoribacterium sp. CFBP9030. Next base: position 76,475 of record NZ_JAXCWG010000012.1, on the reverse strand, counting down.
GGCCGCGTAGCTGGTGCCCACGGGGGACGGGCTGGGGGCGGGCTCGGGGGCGGTGGTCTCGGGGGTCTCGGGGGCGTCGGGGGCCGCGGTCTCAGCGGGAGTCTCGGGAGCGGGAGCGACTGCGGGGGCCTGCACGGTGACGCCGTCGGCGCCCAGCACGACCGTGACGCTCGTCACCTGACTGGAGGCCACGGCGACGGCACCCGGCAGGTACGCCGCGACGGCCTTCGCCTGGGCCTCCTGGCCGGCGGGGTAGTTGACGACCGTGGCCGCCGTCGACTCGGCCGAGGCCGGTGCCGCCGTGACGAAGCCCGCCGCGGCGAGCGCGTCGGTGGCCACGGTGGCGGCGCCGGTCACGCCGCTGGCGTTGGCCACGCTGACCGACACGTCGGCGGGAGCCGCCGCCGTCGCGTCGGTGTACGCCTGGGGCGGACCGACGAGACCCTGGATGAAGGCGGGCATGGCGCCCTCGTCGACCTCGACGACCGACAGCGCGCTGCCGCCGACGTAGACCGTGGGCGTCCCGAGGATCGGGATGGTGGCCGAGCGGACGTTCTCGGGACGGAGGTCTCTGACCTGGTTGGCGAGCTGCAGGAAGTTCAGCCCCGCGTCGGTCTCCATCGACGAGCTGACGGCGTCGAGCACGGAACCGAGCTTGGCGGGGTTCAGGAGGGTGCCGGCCGAGAGGATCTTGCGGGCCTCGACGCTGAGGAAGTACTGCTGGCGCACCTGCCGGTCGAGGTCGCCGCCGGGCAGCCCGTGCCGCTGCCGCACGAACGAGAGCGCCTGCTTGGCGTCGAGCGTGGAGACGCCGGCGGGCAGGTTCACCCCCGAGAAGCTGTCGACCGCCGCCTGGTTGAGGCACACATCGACCGGCCCGAGGGCGTCGACCACGCGGTAGAAGCCGATCAGCGACACCCGCACGTAGTGGTCCATGGTGAGCCCGGTGAGGTTCTGCACGGTCTGGATGAGCAGCTGGGCGCCGGCCGCATCGCTGCCGCCGCTCTGCTTGCCGAGCGAGAACGCGGCGTTCAGCTTGTTCTTGCCGTAGCCGGGGATGTCGACGTACGAGTCGCGGGGCATCGAGATCATGGTGGCGCTCGCGCCGTCGGCCGGGATGTGCAGCACGATCATCGTGTCGGTGTTGGTCGCCCCGCCGTCGGAGTCCGTGCTGAGCAGGGCGAGCTCTTCGGGGGTGGCGTTGTCGGGCCGGTGGTCGTCGCCGACCAGGAGGATGTTCTGGGCCACGCCGTCGACGTCGTCGCTGTCGTCGCTCCCGCCGCCGCCCGGAGAGGGGATGGCGTCGACGGTCGTGACCCCGCCCACGAAGCGGTTGTAGCTGTAGGCGGCGTACCCGCCGGTGAGGAGCAGCAGCGCCGCCATCACGCCCGCGACGGCGGGCAGCACCACCACTCGTCGGCGACGGGCCCTCGCGTGCCTGGGGGGCGTGCGCCCGTCCGTCGCGGCGGCGTCGCCGCCCTCGTGGGGCGCCGTCTCGTCGTATCGTCCGGGTCGTCTGCTCACACTCGATGGTAACCAGACGACCGGCGAGGGTTCCTGACGATCCCGTGCGGATGACCCGACGGGTCAGACGACGGCCGCGATGCGCCAGCCCGCCTCGTGCGACTCGCCCGGGCCGAGACGGACGAGGTCGATGCCGCTCGTGAACGCGTCGGGCGGGCAGGTCATCGGCTCGACGGCGAGCCCGCGGCGGTGGTTCTCGGGTTCGGGCCGGTCGCCCGTGTGCACCTGCACCCACGGCAGCTCGGGGCCCCAGCTCATGCGGACGCCGCGGCCGTCTGCGGCGGTGACCCGCGCCTCCTGCAGTCCGCCGGGCGCGGCCGCGACGTCGGTGAAGGCGTGGTCGACGAAGAGGTCGCCGATCTGACGCCCCTCACGGAAGTCGAACCCGTCGCGCTCGGAGACCCCGTGGACGCCGAGCGGCACCAGGCGGTCGTCGGTCACCTCGAGGTAGCTGTCGGCGGCGAGGGTGAGGGTCCAGTCGTCGACGCGCCCCTCGCCGGCCACGAGGTAGGGGTGCGGGGCGACGCCGTAGGGGGCGCGACCCGTCCCGGCGTTGAGCGCGAGCACCGTGGTGCGCAGCCCGTCGTCGTCGAGCAGGTACTCGACCCGGAGGTCGAGGCGGTACGGGTAGCCGTCGCTCGGCGCGAGCTGCGTGGCCAGGACGACGCGGTCGGGGGTGTGGTGCTCGACCGCCCACTCGGCCCATTGGACCAGCCCGTGCAGGGCGTGACCGCGCTCGGCCTCGGTGATCGGCAGCTGCCGCTCGACGCCCTCGTCGTCGTACGTGCCGTCGACCACGCGGTTGGGCCACGGTGCGAGCAGCGCGCCGCGGTAGAGCGGCCTGACCTCGTCGACGCCGAAGGGCACCACGAGGTCGCGCGCCTCGTGCGTCAGAGCGCGCAGCGTCGCCCCGACCCCGGCGATCTCCGCCCGGTAGGGCCCGTGCTCGATGGTGCTCGCCGAACCGCTGACGGGCAGGGTCGAGGCCGACCCCGCGAGCGAGGCGGACGAGGAGGTGCGGGTCGGGTCAGTCAAGGGGGGCCTCTTCGAAGACGGTGCGAGACAGGTGCTCGTTGCGGAACCGGCCGTCGGGGTCGACGGCACGGGCGTGCGCGGCGAAGTCGTCGAGTCGCGGGTAGCGCTCACGCAGCGTCGCGCGGTCGAGCGTAGCCACCTTGCCCCAGTGCGGGCGCGCGTCGAACGGGGCCAGCGCCTCCTCGACGAAGGGCAGCACCGCGAGGACCTCGTCGGCGAGTCGCCGCCAGGTGAAGTGGAACGCGACGCTGGCTCGACCGCCGCTCGGGCTCAGCCAGGCGTCGTCCGCCGCGATGGTGCGGATCTCGCTGACGAACAGGACGTCGGCGAAGCGGTGACCGATGGCGCGCAGGGCCTCGACCGCGGCCACGGCGTGCTCGGCGGGCACGAGGTACTCGCTCTGGATCTCCTCCCCCGCGCTCGGGGTGAAGTCGGCGCGGAAGTGCGGCAGGCGGTCGAGCCAGGGGCCGGGCACCCCGAGCTGGGGCGTGACGGCGTCGGCCGCGGTGTCGGGCAGCATGTGCACGGCGACCTCGGCGGGCACGGCGCCGAGGTCGGCGAGATCGAGGCCGACCGGGTCGCCGACGCGGGACTTCGACCACACCTGGTCGACGGAGTCGCCCGTGTAGCGCGTGAAGAGGCTGACGCTGTAGGCGTTGCCGACCACCTCGTCGAAGCGGTCGAGCGCCGTCCGCCAGGGCAGCGCGGAGTGGACGGTCTGCACGACGTCGAAGGTCGGCACCGTGTCGAGCACGAGGGCCGTGACGATACCGAGAGCGCCGAGACCGACGACGGAGGCCTCGAAGGCGTCGTCGCCACGTCGGACGACCTCGAGCGAGCCGTCGGCCCGGACGATCTCGACGGCGGCGACGGAGGCGGACAGGGCCGGGTTGCCGACCCCCGAGCCGTGCGTGCCGGTCTGCACGGCACCGGCGACCGAGATGTGTGGCAGCGAGGCGAGGTTCGGCAGCGCGCGACCGTGCCGCTGCAGCTCGGCGGCCAGGACGGCGTGGGTCGTGCCGGCCCCGACGCGGACGGTGCCCGCCTCAGCGTCGAGCTCGATCGGCACGTCGAGCCGGTCGAGCGACACGAGCGTGCCGTCGGTGTCGGCGACCCGGTTGAACGAATGCCGCGAGCCGAGGGCCTTCACCCTGCGGGAGGAGGTGACGACGTCGCTCACCTCGTCGACGGTGGTGGGACGGCGCAGGTCTGTCGTCGAGTACTCGACGTTGGCGGCCCAGTTGTGCATCGGGACTCCTTCGGCTCGGTTGCCCGTTCACTCTAGACCTCGACGCCCCCTCGGAGTGAGCGCTCACATGCGTGCCCCGCGAGCGAAGCGACCCGGGGACGACACGCGGCGGACCCCCCGGACTGGGGAGGCGCGACCCCCCTCACTGGGGAGGGGGCGGGCATGGTCCGATCGACCGGGAGCGGGTTGTCTGGAATGGGACGCCACGCGAGGGATCGCCGGCGACCGAGACGACCAGGGGACGATCACGATGGACACCGCCGCATCCGGCACGGATCAGCCGTCCGACGTCGTCCACCGGGCCCCGCGGACCCTCGGGAGGATCCGTTCGGAACGCGCCCCGCGCCTCCGGAGGTCCCCCCGCTTCTACCTCACCTACCTCGACGCGCCGCAGGCCTCGGACGACCGCTCGGTGGCCGCCGGCAGCTGCCTCGTGCTGCGGTCGATCGGCGGAGACGACCCCCGGCTCGTGGAGGTCCGCCTGCCCGACGACTCGACCGTGGGCACCGCGCGCCTGCGCCGGGGATCGTCGGTGGGCATCGCGTCGCCCGAGTCGCTCGCCGCCCTGGTCTCGCTCGGTACGGTCTTCGTCGACTGGACGTCGCCCGACGGCGTGCGCCGCGCCTCCTGGTTGCGCGTCCCGCCGATCCCCGCCCGGTACCGGGGCCTCGCCGGCTGATCGCGCACCGCCGCAGGCGGTCGGATTCGGCACGCGCGCAGCACCCGGGGCTGTCGGACGCGTCAACCGTCGTACGCGACGTGGTGCAGCTCGGCAGCCTGACGCTCGTCGTACAGCTTCACGTAGGCCCGGGCGATGATGTCGGGCTCGGCGTCGGGGTGGCCGGCTCCGATGAGGGCGGTGATCCCGACGTGGGCGACGTAGACGCCCTTCTCGGCGAGTGAGTCGTGGAGGTTCAGAGTCCAGTTCCGAAGACCCGCGGCGGCGATGTTGACGTTACCGAGGAAGGGCATCGGACTGATCGACCCGCCCCCGGTGGTGACCAGGACCGTTCCGTTCCCGGCCTCGATCATGTCGGGCAGCACCCATCCGACGGAGGCGAGGGCTCCGCCGAGGTAGAAGTCGATCTGCGGCTGCAGGTTCTCCATCGTGACGTCGAGGACGTCGACGGGTGCCAGGCTTGGGTCGGCGGGCGAGAACTCGAGGACGTCGATCGGGCCGAGGGTGCCCTTGATCTCGGTGAGGGCGCTCGTGATCGTCTCGGGGCGGCTGACGTCGGCGGTGAACCCCTGGGCACGGACGCCTTCACCCTCGAGGGTCTTCGCGAGGGTGTCGAGCTTGGCCTGGTCGCGGGCGACGAGGGCGACGTCGAAGCCCTTCCGCCCGAAGGCGCGAGCGATCTCGAGGCCCAGGCCGGGGCCCGCTCCGATGATGGTGATGAGAGGCATGGTGCTTCCTTCCGTGGCCCGTCGGTCGTCGGGGCGTCGTGCTGGTGAGATAAGTTGAGGTCGTCCTCAATCAAGCGCCAGCTTATGTTGAGGTCGTCCTCAATCAAGCGCCAGCTTATGTTGAGACCACCCTCAATATCCAGTGGAGTTGCCGTGAAAAAGACCCCGGGCCTTCGCCGTGACGCGCAGGCGAACCTCGAGAAGCTGCACACGGCTGCCCTCGCGGTGTTCTCGAGCCGCGGGCTGTCCGCGCCGCTGGAGGACATCGCCCGTGAGGCCGGTGTGAGCATCGGGACGCTCTACAACCGGGTGGGCTCGAGGGAGGCACTGATCGATGCAGTCGTGCCTGCCGTCGCGGGCGAGAAGCTGATGGTCCTGACCGAGAGGACTCTGAGCCAGCAGTCCCCGCGCGGACAGCTGGAGACGTTCATCTCGGAGATGATCGACCTGCAGCTCAGCGACCCCGTCATGAACGACGCCATGCTCCGGCGATACCCGGACGCCACCGCACTCATCACCGCCTGCGAGCGATCGACGGCACTCGGGAAGGAACTGGTCGAGAACGCCCACACCGCGGGCGCGCTGTCGGAAGACTTCACCCCCGACGACCTCATGGCCGTGCTCTGGATGGCCGGGACGGCGAGCCGCGATCCTGCAGCGCCCGACGGTTGGAGGCGTGTCGTCGATCGTGGTCTTGCTGCGGCCTGGACCGACTAGCTCGAGTCAGCAAGGCCCGGCGCCTCATCGAGCCTTCGAAGCGCACATCGACGAAGGCCTCCCTCTGACACTCGTTCCTGCCAAGCTGCCGGTAACACCCGCCTCCTGTCAGACATGTCATAGGTATGAGACCCCCTTCAGACGACACGCTCCGTGCGAGTCGGTTCCGCGACCTCTACGAGACGACCCACGCTGACGTCGTGCGTTTCGTCCACCGACGGGCCGGACCGGAAGTCGCCGACGACGTCGCCCACGAGGCCTTCCTGGTGGCGTGGCGTCGACTCGACGACATCCCCGTCGAGCACGGAGCCGCTCGTGCGTGGCTGTTCACCACCGCACGCAACTGCCTCCTGAGCGATCGACGCTGGGCCGCCCGGCGCGACGCGCTGCCGATCCGCCTGGCGGCCGAGCGTGACGACACCGACACCGGAGCAGTCGACCGTGAAGTCTCGCTCCGACTCGATCTGCAGGCGGCATGGCCGCGACTCCTCCCCGACCAGCAGGAGGCGCTGTCCCTCGCGATCTGGGACGACCTTTCCTCGGCGGAGGCCGGCCGGGTGCTGGGCATCTCGGCGGCCGCCTACCGGATCAGACTGCACCGTGCCCGCGGCGCCCTCCGACGTCTGATCGACACCCCCGCCTCCTCGGCGATCTTCCGAACCACGACTGCGACGGAGTCCTGACCATGCACGACGACACCCTCTTCCGCACCCTGCGAACCCTGGACGCCGCGCCGCGGCGGACCCCCGACGAGGCATCCCGCCGGCGGGCCGAGGCACGACTCGAGCAGATCCTCGCTGCGAACCCCTCGGGCACGCCCGCTGCTCCCCCGCGCGTCTCCCCGCTCCGACCGACTCCGAAGACCCGATGGCTGGCCCTTTCGGCCGTGGCCGTCATCGCGATCGGCGCTCTCGTGATCGTGCCGACAGTCACCCGGCCCGACCCCGCCTACGCGTCGTGGACCCCCGTGCCGAGCACCCTCACCGAGGCCGAGCGCACGATCGCGGTCACCGCCTGCCTCCAATCGGACGGCGGCTTGAAGTCGGCCCGGCCTCTGCTCGCGGAGCGTCGCGGAGAATGGGTCGGCGTCGTCATCGATGGCGAGATGAACGCTGAAGTCCCCGCGACGACGAGCTGCCTGATGCACCTTCCGACCGGAAGCGATCACGCCGAGTCGCTGACGTGGGGAAGCAGCGGCGGACAGGGCGCCGTACCGATCGGTGGTCAGTTCACCGACGGATCCATCAGTCAATTCGGCGGCGGCGGGCTGTTCGGCCTCTGGGCCCGGCCGACGGTGTCGTTCAACGTCGGCGACGTCGGGTCCGACGTCGCCGCGGTGACGATCGTCGATGCCGACGGCCAGACCGTGCAGGCCACCGTCGACGACGGGCGCTTCGTCGCCTGGTGGCCAGGTCGCGCGTTCGGCGACGAGACTGAGGGCAACGGCGGGCCAGCCCCCTCTCTGACGTACAGCTTGACGATGCGTGACGGCACCGTCATCGACGACGCCGAGCCGACGCTGCCGCGGTAGCGAGTCGCAGCTACAGCATCTCCGCCGTGTCCGAGTGCGCCGACGGCGACGCGTCGGAGATGCAGGGCGACGGGGAGTGACGCTCACGCGGCGCACGCTCGGGTCACCGGCGCCTCAGGGGCGCTCGGGGCCTGGCAGATCCCCCCAGGCGGTCTTGGTCTTCGTGGTCCGCAGCTCCGGGTAGACCTCGCCATCACGTCCGGGATGACCTCCCACGAATCACGGTCCTCCTCTCGGTGGAAGGCCTCGAACGCTGCCGCGTGTTCGGGCTCGAGGGAACGGAAGCGGCCCTCGGGATCGCGTGCCACACGCTGAGCTTCGCCCGCTCGGACGAGTTCGGCACGCTGGGACTCTGGCAACGGACGCAGCGCACCAGCGAGGACGAGCCAGTCGATGACCTCCTGCATGTCGCCACGCGAAGGCCCCCTCCCCTTCGTGTCCTCCGCGACTCCGCTCGAGGCCCGCGTGGGCGAGACGAGCCACGGGACGACGAAGCTCGGCGAGGCTGCGCCGAGTCCGTTCAGGTCTCGGGCCCTCGCCTCTGCGAACCAGGCCTCATAGATGAGGCGGCTCTCGCACTGGGCGAACGCGGCGGCCGCGGCAGGCGTGGGCAGCTCCGGGTAGGAGATCGTGGCTGGACCGGTCGGAGTGGTCGGGCGAGACCGCTGGCTCCATCGGGGCAGCCTCATCGCAGGGAACTCGCCGTCATGCGCTCACGGTACCGGTCCCCTCACGACGTGCCGACTGGCCGTTGCCGAGCTCATCGAGGGCTCGAGGGCTCGACCTCATGGAGCGACCGCGGGGTCGAGGGCGAGGCGTAGCAGTTCCTTGGCGCGCTGATATCGGCTCCGTGCGGTCGATGCCGGGATGCCCATGACCTGGGCTGCGTCGGTGATCCTGAAACCATCCCAGTGCACGAGACGGATCAGCTCCGCCATGTCCGGTTCGAGACGTGAGATCGCGTCCCTGACTTCGAGGTGCTCATCTGCTGGTGGTGCTGTGGTCGACGTGAGGGCGGCGTGCCCGCGGAGGCGATCAGCGAGCGCCCACCGCCGGTGCACGCCTCGCGCGTGGTTGAGCAGAACGCCGCGGGCGATGCCGAAGAGCCACATCCGAGCCCCCATGGGCTCCTCGGGCAGGTCATCGAGGCGGCGCCAGGCGACGACGAATGTCTCGCCCAGCAGGTCCGGCGCGTCGTCAGAATCCGTGCGCCGGCGCAGGTAGGACAGCAGGTCGACCGAGCTGGCCTCCAGAGCCGACCGCAGGGCGCGCTTGCGGTCGCCGATCACGGGGTGACCGTCTCGCAGAGGATCGACTCGTCTGCGGTGTAGTCGTGGCCGCCCTCGAACATGGCTGCCTCGGCGTTGAGCACGTCGCGGACGGCGTTCGACACGGCCGCGGCGTAGACGTCGTCCTCGGTGGGGCCGGACGCTGTGGCGTGGACGTCCTCGAGGTACCCGCCCGGGAGAACGGCGACGTAGGAGATGCTCGTGTCGCGCTGGCGCACTTCCGTGATGGATGCATCGACATCGGCCTGGTCGATGAGGTCGGAGTCTCGGAGGTGGCGGGCGAAATCGCTGTCGTTCGCCGGGTCGAACCGTGTGACGGCACCGTCGCTGTCGACGCTCTCGATATCGTAGACCGCGACCCGCGCCTCGCAGGCGCGACCACTTGGCAGGACGAAGGGATAGGCGAGATCAGGGTCCTGGGCCCACGGCGCCCAGTCGAACACCGAGGCTGCGACAGCCGTGCCCGCTCCGCTGACGAGCAGAGCTGCGATGCCCGCGGTCGCGACGACTCGGAGCGGCCGACGCCGAAGCCGCGAGGCAGATCGGGCCTCGATGGCCATGAGTGCTAGGTCGTGGCGCAGTGCTGGGGAGACGCTCGTCTCCGCTGGTGCACTGTCGGCGAGGAGCACGTCGAGGTGATCGGGGGTGTGGGTCATAGCTCCTCCAAGGTGGGTTCACCCTGTACGTGTCCGGTTCAGGGAGAAATGTCCATACCCGCGGCCCACCTCCTTGCGGCACATTATGAGATGTTGTCGAGCGTGCACCAAGCTAGGAGCACGACGGGTGCCGATGACGCCGCCTCCGCACCCTCGAGAAAGACACCGGCATGATCTCGCTGACCGCTGCCTCCGCCATGGCCCTCGTCGCCCTGGGCATGGTGCTCACTCCGGGCCCGAACATGATGTACCTCGTCTCGCGCAGCATCAGCCAGGGGCGGCGCGCGGGTCTGGTCTCGCTCGCCGGCACCGCGGTCGGGTTCGTCGTCTACATGACCATGGCCAACGTCGGCCTCGCCGCAGTGTTCGTCGTCGTCCCGTGGCTTTACACGGCCCTGAAGATCGCCGGTGCCGCCTACCTGCTCTGGCTGGCCTACAAGACCCTCCGCCCCGGTGGCGCCTCCGTCTTCGACACCCGCGACCTGCCCCGCGACTCCGCCGCGAAGCTGTTCCGAATGGGACTCGTGACGAATCTGCTGAACCCCAAGGCGGCGATCATGTACCTCGCCCTCATCCCCCAGTTCGTCGACCAGAACGCCGGCAGCGTCGTCGGCCAGGGCTTCCAGCTCGGGGCCGTCCAGATCGCGGTCAGCCTCGCCGTCAACGCCGGCATCATCGTCGCCGCCGGGTCCATCGCGGTCTTCCTCCGCCGCCGACCGAGCTGGATGCGATGGCAGCGATGGGCCACCGGAACCCTCCTCGGCGCCGTCGGCGTCAAGCTCGCCCTCGACGCGCCTGCACCGGCCACGGCCGGATAGCGACCCCCTATCGGGCACCTGCACACAGGGCGATTGATCCGACGAAGTGTCATGCGGACAGGGTTGCAGCGGGAAGATGGCTGACGTCCACGAGCCACGGAACGTGCACGCCATCGCCATTGGCGGCGCGTGTCACTACTCTCTGAGAGTGGGGAACCGGGGCATCTACGTCGAGACCGTGATCGCCGCCGACGTCGAAGAGGTGTGGGCGGCAACACAGGACCCGACACAGCACGTGCGGTGGGACGTTCGATTCTCGGAGATCGTCCCGGATCGCAGGGTCGACGACGACCCAGTGCGGTTCACTTACGTCCGCCGTTCTCCCCTGCACGACGTGCACGGGACCGGGGTGAGCATCGGGGAGAGCCGACGACCCGACGGGTCCCGAACCTCGGCACTGCGCTTCAGCACGACCGACTGGCTCTCGCCGATCCGCACGGGACGTGGATACTGGCGGTACATCCCGACCGGCGATGGGCGCACGCGGTTCATCACCGGTTATGACTATGACGGCGGATGGGGCCTGATCGACCTCATCGTGCGGCCGCTCCTCGGCTGGGCGACCGCATGGAGCTTCGATCGTCTGCGGATCTGGCTCGAGGGAGGAGCAGAACCGGAGGCCTGGCCACTCGCCTCGGTGCTGCAGATCTGGCGTCAGGATCGGCCTCGCGCCTCCAGGACGCTCCGGGCACCTGCTGGAATGTCCCGTCGAAGCGACCACCTGAGGGATGCGCCTGCCACTCTGATGGCGCTCCCTGACCCGAGAGGCGACCGATGACGTCGGTGTTCGAGAAGGCGCTTGGCGCGGACTTCCAGCGACTGCACCCGATGATGCGTCGGCGGTTCGGTGTGGGTCTCGATTCTGCCGAAGCGTGCATCGGCCGCGGCGTCATGTCCTCCATCCGGCGCGGCCCCTGGTGGACGGTACCGTTCTTGCAGATCGGTCGGCTGCGGAACATCCTGGTGCCAGATGTCGGCCGGGATGTGCCTTTCACCATCGAGAACTACCCCTACCGCGACCGCAACGGACGCGAGACGGTCACCTTCGTCCGCACCTACACGACCAAGCCGGGCCGGACCGCGCGGTTCGACGCCACGATGGTGCTGGTCGAGGGCCGGGTGCTCGACTACCTAGGGTCGCACCAGCACCTCGCGGTCGACCTCGACCTCACCGTCGACGACAGAGGCGGTCTCGTTCTCACATCCGATGCGCAGCGCTTCTATGAGGGGCCTGTCGCGTTCACGTTCCCGATGCTGCTCAGCGGTCGGGCGACTTTGCACGAGTGGTGGTCGGACGACGACCAGGCTTTCCATGTCGACATGGAGGTGCGGAACCGCGTCTTCGGATTCCTCTTCGGATACCGCGGTGCGTTCACCTGCGAGTGGACGCCCGCCACGGACGCACCGGACCGACTCAAACCGCGACGGACCGAAACCCGGACATAGCCTGGACCGATGGCTGCCGGCAAGAACCGTTCTCCTCGACCTCGTCTTGATCTCTGTCGGCGGCGGGCCACGTCGGGCGTTCTCATGCTTGTTCCGGTGCAGGGGATGAACGGCCGTCGCTCACCTGATGCTACCGGGCCTCACCCGCCGGGGCAGTCGCCGCTCGTACCGAAGCAGGGAGACTGATCGGTGCGAGGCGCCCTGTTCACTCCTCCGGATCTGCTGTCGAAGTACTCGCGGCTGTACTCGATCGCCAGCACGTACGCAGCCCCCGTGGCGCCGATCGCCGTGGCCAGCTCATCCCCTTCCGACCCAGCCGTGGACGAGACGACGACATCCGTCGGGTGGTGGTAGCCACGCTCCGACAGACCGTCGACGGTCGCGACGACGATCGTCGTCTCGTCCGTTCCATACGCTTTCGAGGCGGGATGCGTGGTCAGAACGCTGAAGGTGGGATCAGCAAGCGAGTCAAGGTCCGATGAGCCCGCGAACGGGTCCACCGGCGAGATGTTCGAGTCTTCGAGGGCAGCAGCAGCTTGCTCGAGCGCCTGCTCAGGAGTGGCAGCGCCGAGAAGCGCATAGACGACTCGGCCCTGCTGTGCGCACCGAGTCCCAGTCGCGTCGACGAACCAGTCCGACGGCTCGGCGACCGTACAGGTGTCCTCGCGGGCGACAGTGACACGAGGAGCGGATGCCGAACCGGGCCACGCCAGAGCATCGTCCGCCAGGGCTGCCGCCTCGGGCCGTACGCGCTCGGCGAGCGAGGGATCGACTGCCTCGGACGCGCAGCCAGTCAGGGTCAGACCCATCGCCAGCATGAGCAGACCTGTTCGTCTCCCTCTCACGGCTCCCCCTCGACGCGATAGTAACGCCCATCCGCGATCTCAAAGAGTCTGCGACCGGATGACGATCGGCTACCGGGACGGTGCTGGAGCAGCGTCAGGACTGAATCAGCTATGAGTAAACTGCAAGTTTCGACAACATGTGTTGCCAATAGGAGAGGTAAGTGATGTGACCCAGGAAACCCCGGAGCGCGTGAGCCGCCAAGCATTGGCCTCACTAGCAGTCGGCATTTTGGCGCTGGTTTTGCTTTGGGCGTTTGGTGCGCCGACGCTCGTCACAGCCTTTGGTGTCGGACTCGGACATCTGGCCCTGCAGGACATCAAGCGCTCGAAGACCCGTGGTGCCGTGCTGGCCTGGGTGGGCCTGATTTTGGGCTACGGCCTCACGCTGATGTCCATCATCAGATTCATCTCGTCGGCAATCAACGGGCTCAGTTAGTCCAGAACCGTCGGCCGCGTTGACCTAACGCTCGCGGCCACCCTGGTCTCGAACCCGCTCGTTCTGACGGTCGATCGCCGTGCGGTCGCCGTCGCGGGTCGGGGCGACCTTGACGCCGGAACGGCGCAGCTGCTCCTGCAACTTCGCGGCCCGGGCCCGCTGCTGCGCCTGCAGGTCGACGTGGTACTGCTGGCGGAAGACGTCGATCTCGGCCGCGAGCTGGGTCCACTCCTCACGACGGGCGGGTTCTGCCGGCACCCCGCCCAGCTGCTTCGCCCACTCGGGCTGCGCAGCCGCGATCGTCGCGCCGCGCTCCTCGAGGGGGCCCGGAGGCAGTCGTAGCGCTCGGCCATGCGCTCTCTGCACTCAGGGGGCATGTGCGGGCTGTCGATCGCGGTGCGATCGACAGCCCGTGTCGGGACCCGAGGCACGTCGACAACCGGCTCGGTCGTGACCACTGGCGACACGTCGACGCCGCGCTCAGAAGACGCCTGTGAGATCTGCTCGGCAGTGTTGCTGTTGATGATAGCCGCCAGCACGGCAGGGACGTCGAGGGCAGCGAACGCTCTGAGCCCGGCAGACGATCGTCTATCGGGACGCCGCCCTGAGCAGGTTTGCGAGATGGAAGTTCCATCCCTCCTCGTGTGCGGCTCGAAGTCCGTCGCCATCCGGGAGCTGCCCAAAACCTCGTTCCGTCAGCGTGACCGTGCTCAGCTCGCCGTCACTACGGATGTCGAAGCGGACCGTGAGTGGCGCCGGCCATTCCGGCTGCTGCCACACGAAGGCCAGCCGACTCGGCGGTACTGCTTCCGTCACGCGACCGTCAGCGACGTGCTCGCGGCCGCCCTCGGTCCAGGTCTCGCGCACGGCCGAGCCGACCTCGGGAGTCAGCACCAGCTCAGGCCACCAGGAGTCGCGCTCGTCCGTAAGCGCGCACCACAGCCCCTCCACGGAGGACATCGATGCGACGGTGATCGACAGCGAGTCAGCGCACATGCTCAGACGCTAGTGCGTCTGCCCAGCACCGGTGCCGATGTACCGGCCAACGATGGGCTATCGCACACCTCCACGCGCGGGATCGTCCGCAGCCGCTCCCTAGTCACGCCTGGTCATCGCGGCGCACTCCGTCGACGATGCGGTCTGCGGCAGCGTGCAACATCGCAGGTTCCACACCATCGAGCAGCTGCGTCGATAGCCCGAGCACGAATGAGTGCACCATCATCGCTTCCACAGCGGGGTGGAGGTCGGCACGGGTCACGCCTGCGGTGAGCCCTCGACGAAGACATGCCTCGATGCGCGCTCGGTCCTCGGCGCGCCGCGCGGCCACGACGGACCTCGCAGCGATGTCGTCGTCCCCGTCCGCGCCGAGGGTCGCGGAGAGCGTGACGAGGCAGCCGCCCGGGTGGGCGGCGTCCGACTGCATGTCGATCGTTCCGTGCAGCATCGAACTGAGAGCCTCGAGTGGATCTCTCGTCAGGTCACCGACGAGCTCGCTCACTCGCCCGGGGCCAGCGGTGTAGTGCTCGACCGCGCGCTCGAACAAGCCTTCCTTCGAGCCGAAGGCACCGTAGAGGCTCGCCGATGAGAGCCCGGTCGCCGCACGTAACTGCGCGATGGATGACGCCTCGTACCCGTGGCGCCAGAACACCAGCATCGCCGCGTCGAGCACCTCATGCTCGACGAAGGCTCTCGGTCGTCCCTGCTGTGACATCTTCACCCTTTCGGATCGTTCGATCCAGTTTGACACACCTGCCTCGACTCATCAGTATTGGATCGACCATTCCATAAAAAGAAAAGAGTGATCGGTGTCCCACCCCCGAACCGAAACGACAGCCAGACAGCGACACCAGGACGAGCGCTCCCTCCCGGTACTGCCACTCGTCCTCATGGCACTCAGCGGGTTCATCATCATCATGACCGAGACGCTTCCAGCAGGCCTCCTACCCCAGCTCGCCGACGCGTTCGATGTCAGCGACGGGACCGCCGGCCAGCTGATCACGGTGTACGCACTCGGCACCGTCGTCGCAGCCATCCCCACGATCGCGCTGACCCGGGGGGCATCGCGCAAGCCGTTGCTCGTCATCGGGCTACTGGGCTTCCTGGTCGCCAACACGCTCACCGCGATCGCGCCGACGTTAGCGATCGCCCTCGTCGTGCGCTTCATCGCAGGCGCCTTCTCCGGCCTGATCTGGGGCATGCTCGCCGGCTACGCCCGCCGTATCGCCGCCCCCGAGCGCGCCGGACAAGCCCTCGCGATCGCTATGGCCGGCACACCTATCGCACTCTCCATCGGCACCCCGCTCGGGGCCTGGCTGGGTGCGACAGTCGGCTGGCGATGGTCCTTCGCCGCGGTCTCTGCGATCACGGTGGTCGTCGTCCTGCTCGTGCTCTCGCACGTGCCGAACGCGCCAGGTCAGCGTTCGAGCTCGAGACTCCCCCTCGGCCGAGTACTCGTGATCCCCGGCATCGCCGTGATCCTCACTGTCGTATTCACCTGGATGCTCGCGCACAACCTGCTCTACTCCTACATCGCCCCTTACCTCGCCGGCACGAGCACCGGCATCCGCCCCGATGTCGCCCTTTTCGCCTTCGGCTTGGCGGCACTCGTCGGCATCTGGATCACCGGCGCACTCATCGATCGATCACTGCGGCACCTCGCTCTCATCAGCACGGCGATGTTCATCGTCGCCGGAGCACTACTGCTCGCCGTCCCCACCTCTGCTCCCGCCACGATCGCTGCGATCGCCTTGTGGGGTATCGCCTTCGGCGGCTCCGCAACACAACTGCAGACAGCGATGGGCAATGCCGCCGGCGAGAGCGTAGACGTCGCCAACGCCATGCTCACCACAGCCTTCAACCTCGCCATCTTCGGTGGAGGAGCGGCCGGCGCCATCCTCGTCGACGGCATCGGGCCTGCCGCAATTCCCATCGCGATGATCGCCCTCTCGGCAATCGCCTTGCTGACCGTCGCCCTCGGACGCAGGACAGCCTTCCCGCCGCGCTGAGCAGCCCCGCCGATCGGAATTTCTGGCCAGAAGCGCCCGGTAAACGATCCCCTATCGAGACACCGGTTTGACGTCCTCGAGTTCGATCCGGGCGCGCTGGCTCGGTACAAGACGAGGGACGAGCCGGACGAAGATCACCATGCCGATGAGCTCGACGAGCGTCTGCGTGACGACGACGACCGGAGCGAGCGACAGCGACGCCGGCAGGGCCAGCGCGAGCGGCAAGACCACGAGCGAGTTCCTGGTCGCACCGCTGAACACCAGGGCTCGTGTCGCTGGCACGTCGAGCCGGAAGATGCGGCCGACGCCGATCCCTAGCGCTGCCATGACGACGAGGAACGCGGCGTAGAGCGGCACCAGCACGAGCAGCTGCCCCGGGGAGTCCCCGACAGCTCCGGCTTGTGAAGCCACGACGGCGAACAGGGTCGCCATCATCAGCGGCACCATCAGGCCCAGCATCGTCCGCTCGATGACGACCCCTGATCGGTGTCGCCGGGCGAGTGCCTGCACGAGCGCGGCCGCGGTGAGCGGGACGACGATCAGGAGGAGGAAGGCCCGGGCGAAGGGGCCGACCTCGACTACCGCGACGCCCTCTGGGCCGATGAACAGCAGCAGGTACAGCGGCAGGAGCAGGATCTGCGCCAGCATCAGCAGCGGTGCCGCAGCGAGGAGCCGTTCTGACGCGCCGCCAGCAAGGCCGGCGAACACGATCACGTAGTCGATGCACGGGGTCAGCAGCACCAGCAGCACCCCGAACAGCAGTGCCGGCTCGGCCGCAACGAACCGGGACAGCCCGTAGGCAACGAGGGGGACGACGCTGAAGTTCAGCACCCCGACCGCGGCGAGGAATGGTCCGTCTCGGAGGGACTTCCCGATCGCGGCGAACGGGACTGCGAGGAACGTCGCGAACAGCAGCAGCGCGAGCACAGGCTCGATCGTTGCCTCTAGGTGGTGTGCTCCCGGCACGGTGAGGCCGGCGATGCCGGCAACCAGGATCGCGACCAGGTAGAGGCCGATCTGCCGGTGTTCGAGCCAGGAAACGACCGCGTTCACGGCAGGACCGGTGTGGAGGAGAAGGGCACGTCAGTGACCGTAGAGGTTCAAGCCGCTTGAAGGTCAAGCGGCGTCGGCGGCTCTAGGGTCGCGGTGTGCGAATCTCCGAGGTCAGCCAGCGCAGCGGCGTCCCCGCCACGGCGCTTCGCTACTACGAGTCCATCGGGCTATTGACCCCTGCCAGGACCTCGAACGGGTACCGGGACTACACCCCGGACGTGCTGAACCGGCTCGACCTGATCGAGGCCAGCAAGGAACTCGGCCTGCCCCTCGATCAGATCGGCGCGCACCTCAGCACCATGGAATCGACGTCCTGCACCGATGTTCGGGAGGCGCTGCGGCCGCTCTTAGCCGAGCAGGTGCGTCAGATCGAGGAGAAGCAGGCCCGGCTCGACCGGCTCCGGTCACGCCTTGGTCGTGCCGAACACGACCTCGCCGAGTGTCCTGACCGGTCCGAGCGGTGCTCGACCGAGTGTGTTTTCCACAGCGGCACCTAGGGACTATCCGTCTCCGGACGGCAATCTTCATTCTGGACACGGTCGATGGTTTGCGTCAGGTCGTATCGGTGGAGGCTGGCAGGACCAGCTCGAGCGTCGTACCCGCGGTAGAAGTCGACGCAACCCGGACGCTGCCTCCGTGGCGAACGGCGATCTCCCTGACGAGGGCGAGACCGATTCCGAAGCTCGGTCGGGTGCCGCCGCCGGCACGCCACGAGGCTCCGTCTGCCGGCTCAGACCGGGCGAACCGGTCGAAGACACGCGTGGGCTCGATGCCCGTGATCCCTCGCCCCTCGTCGCTGATCGCGAGCACGGCCGAGCCTCGCTCCTCCCGGGTCGACAGAGTGACGGTCGAGCCAGGGGGCGCGTGGCCGATCGCGTTGTCGAGCAGGGACAGCACCGCCCGCCGGAGGCTCGCGCGCGGCACTCCGACCCACGAGGCGGTCGTGCGGTCGTGCCTCAAAGCCACGTCGCGCTGGTCGGCGAGCACGGACATCGACCGCAGGACGTCCGCGACCACGTCGTCGAGGAACACCGCGTCGCGCACGACAGCCGGGCCGGCAGGGTCGCCACCCGCTGCCTCGAGCAGGTCGCCGACGATGTCGACCAGGGCTCGAGAGTCGTCGCGGAGTCTCGCCAGATCGGAGGTGACGTGCTCGTCGGCGGTGGCAGCACCTCCGGTGATCTTCCGCTGCAGCGCCTGGAGGCGGGCGTCGAGCACCGTTAGGGGCGTGCGCAGCTCGTGGCTGGCGTCGGCGACGAACTGGCGCTGCAGGCGGAGGGCCTCGCCGAGGGGCCGGACGGCACGGCGGGCGATGACCACCGTGACGAGGCCGGCGAAGACGACGCCGGTTACGCCGAGGACGACGAGGCCGGCCACGACGTCCGTGGCCGAGACGAAGACCTCGCCCTGGCCCGCGGCGGCGACCTGCTCGAGGCGCTCCTGCGGGACGGTCTGGTGCAGCACCCACGCGACGGTGAGTGCGAGGGCGCCGACGACGACGAGGCCCGAGACGAGCACGATCTGTCGGCCGATCGACCGGGCGGCGGCCTGCAGGGCCGCGGTCTCGGGATCGGCCTGGCCACGGGCCGGCCCTCGTCGCCTGGTCACAGCGCTCCGATCCGGTACCCGCGCCCGCGCACGGTGAGCACGACGTCGCGGTCGATCTTGCGGCGCAGGTAGCTGACGTAGGTGTCGACGGTGCCGAGCTGCTCCCCGTGCGGGAACACCCGCGCGAGCAGGTCGGCCCTGTCGAAGGTGTGGTCCGGGCGTCGCGCGAGCTCGGCGAGCAGGGCGCTCTCCCGCTCGCTCAGCACCACGCGGCTGGACCAGGGAGTGACGACGATGCGGCTCTCGGGATACAAGCGTGCCTCCCCCACGTCGAGCCAGCGCTCCTCGACGGCGAACGACCGCGTCAGGGCGCGCAGCCGGGCGAACAGCTCGTCGAACTCGAACGGCTTGACGAGGTAGTCGTCCGCGCCGCCGTCGAGCCCCGCGACCCGGTCGGCGGTCGTGCCGAGCGCGGTCAGCATCAGCACGGGGGTCGTCACGTGCTCGCGACGGAGGGTCGCGACGAGCTCGGTGCCCTCGAGCCCCGGGAGGCGGCGGTCGACGACGAGCACCGCGTGGCCTCCTGCCCGGGCGGCGTCGAGCCCGCGTCGGCCGTCGGTCTCGAGGTCGACCTGCCAGGCCTCGCCGAGCACGTCGGCCACGATGGGCCCGAGCCCGGGGTCGTCCTCGACCAGCAGGAGGCGCGGGCGCGCGTCAGGACCGGTCACCCACCGCCTCCTAGTCCCTCGTCGTCGTCGCTGCGGCCGTCCTCCCGGCCCGAGCGGCGCGCGAGCGCCGCAGGGCGGTGACCACGATCGGCAGCACCGACACGACGACGAGCCCGACGGCGAGCAGGTCGATGTGGTCTGCCACGAACGGTAGGCCACCCAGCAGCGATCCGAGCACGGTCATGCCAACGGCCCAGAGGAGAGCGCCGGTGAGGTTCCAGACGATGAACTTGCGATACGGGTAGCCGCTCGTGCCGGCGGCCAGGGGAACGAAGGTGCGGACGACGGGCACGAACCGGCCGAGGACGAGCGCCTTGCCGCCGTGCCGCTCGAAGAACGCCTCGGCCTGCTCGAGGTGCGCGGTCTTCAGCACGCGGGCGTCGGGGCGGAACCAGCGGCGCCCGAACCGGTGTCCGAGGAAGAACCCGACCTGGTCGCCGGCCGCCGCTGCGAGGAACGCGCAGAGCGCGATCACCGCGACGCTGAGGCCGAGGCTCTGGTGCAGCAGGCCGGCGGTGACGAGCAGCGAGTCGCCGGGCAGGAACGGGAACAGCAGGCCCGACTCGACGAAGATCATCAGCGACAGGCCGCCGAGGGCCCACGGGCCCATGCCTGCGAGGAGGGTCTGGGGGTCGAGGATGCTCATGAGCGGGTCCGTCCTGGGTCGGTGGTCGCGGAGGGGTTCGGCGCCGACGGCCCGAGGGGGTGGGCCGACACCGAGCGCTGCTCGATCCGGTCGAGGAGGCGCAGCCACGGCGGCAGGGCCAGCGCCACCACCGAGCAGCCGAGCACGACCGAGGCGACCGTGTCGCTCGGCCAGTGCACGCCCGCCCAGACGCGAGAAAGCCCGACGACGGCCACGGCGAGGGCGGAGGCCCCGACCACGACCGGCGTCCAGCGCCTCCCCCAGACGAGCAGTACGAGTGCCAGCGCGAGTCCGGTCGCCAGGGCCGTGTGCCCGCTGGGGAACGAGAACGAGTGCGGCTCGACGATCAGAGGGTCGACGAGGAGCCCAGGGTCGGGCCGGTCGCGTTGCACGACGAGCTTGACCAGCTCGGCAGCGGCCCACGGACCGACCGCGACGCCGAGGGCCGTCAGGGCGGCGGTCGCCCGACGGGTGACCACCCACACCGCGACGGCCAGCAACAGCACGAGGGCTGCGCCCAGCTGCGGGCCGAGCAGCCGGTCGACGAGCAGCGCCGCCTGGTCGAGCACCGGCACGTGGGCACGGCTGGCGTGCTGGACGAGGTCGAGGTCAACCTCGTCCACGCCGCCGGCGCCCGAGTCGATGAGCAGCCCCGCGACGACGACGCCGGCGACGCCGGTCGCGCCCCACGCCGCCCACGCCCGGTCGTGGACGACCGCGCGGACGGCGGGGAACGGAGGAGGCGCGGTGCGGCCGTGAGGGAGCGCCGACGAGGGCGGACGGTGCAGGACGGTCATACACGAAGGCTCCGCCCGAAGGTCCCAGAAACCGCCCAGATGCCCTGGCGGGCCGACCCGCGCCTCCTCGTCTCGGGCTCTGAGCGGTTTCTGGGAGGCGACACGCGACCGTCATCGCATGACGACACGCGCTGTTCCGACCGGGGCCACGGCCCCCGACCGCCGGGCCCTGCTGAACAAGGTCCCCGAGATCACCGTCGCCTTCTGGGTGATCAAGGTGCTCTGCACCACCGTCGGCGAGACCTTCGCCGACTTCCTCGCCGACGGCCTCGGACTCGGGCTGACCGTGACGAGTGTGGTGATGGCTGCCCTGCTCGTCGTGGCGCTGGTCGTGCAGTTCAGGACGCGGGTCTACGTGCCCGTCGTCTACTGGCTCGCGGTCGTGCTGATCAGCGTCGTCGGCACCCTCCTGACCGACACGCTGACCGACTCGCTCGGCGTCAGCCTGTGGGTGTCGACGGCCGTCTTCGCGGTGGCGCTGGTCATCGTGTTCGTCGTCTGGCACCGCATCGAGGGCACCCTCTCGATCCACGAGGTCACGACCCCGCGTCGCGAGTCCTTCTACTGGGCCGCCGTGCTGATGACCTTCGCGCTCGGCACCGCGGTCGGCGACCTCCTCGGCGAGCAGCTCGCGCTCGGCTACCTGCCCTCGGCGCTGCTGTTCGCCGCGGCGATCGCCGTCGTCGCCCTGGCGCACCGGTTCGCCGGCGTCGGGTCGGTGCTCGCCTTCTGGGCCGCGTACGTCCTCACCCGGCCGCTCGGCGCCTCCGTCGGAGACTTCCTGTCGCAGCCGGCAGCCGACGGCGGGCTCGGCCTCGGGTCGACCGTCACGAGCGTCGTCTTCCTCGCCGCGATCGCCGCGCTCGTCGTCGTGCTCACGGTGCGACGACCGGCGCGACCCGCGCTGCGCGTCTGACCGCCCCGCCCTCCTCCCTCACCACGCCCTCGAGAAAGAAGACCCCATGGACTGGCAGATCAACGGCCTCCCGATGCACCCGCTCGTCGTCCACCTCGTCACCGTGGCGTTCCCGACGGCGTCACTGCTGATCCTGATCGGCGCGTTCTGGCCCGCGCTCCGTCGACGGCTGGGCGTCATCACCCCGCTGATAGCCCTGGTGTCGCTGATCGCGGTGCCCCTCGCGACGTCCTCCGGCGAGTCACTGGAGGAGCGGGTCGGCCCCAGCGCACTGCTCGAGGCCCACACGCAGCTGGGCGACACCCTGCTGCCGTGGGCGATCGCCGTGTTCGTGGTCGCCGTGGCGCAGTGGGCGTGGCAGCACTGGGTGCTCACGCCGGAGGCGCACCGCCCGCGGCCGGCCCTCCGGCGCGACGTGCGCCTGGTCGTGGGCGCCGTGCTGACGGTGCTGGTCGTCGGCACCAGCATCGGCGGGATCGTCACGACGGTCCGCATCGGCGACTCGGGCGCAAAGGCGGTCTGGTCCGACTCATCGGCCACCTGAGCGCCCCGGTCCGCTCGCACAAACCTGTGATGACCGACAGCGAAGCCATCACACGAGCCGGTGACGCCCGGCTACCGATCGGCTATCGGGCAGTCAACGGTCGATTGCCGTACCGCTCAGGTCCTGGCTGATGCGAGGTCTTGAAGGGCGGCGAGGTGCCCGTCGATTGCGTCCCGGCCCGCGGGTGTGAGTGCGATGCGGGTGGTTCGACGCGCGTCACGCCTGGTCGTGGAGGCCTCTTTCGTCGTGCTCATGTACCCGAGTTCCGTGAGCGCGCGGACGGTCTTGGACAGGTTCGCGTCGCTCAGCCCGAGAGTCGTGGCGAGGACCGAGAAATCGATGTGGTCGACGGGGCGGAGAAGAGCGCACAGGCGGAGCCTCGTTGGAGCATGGATCGATTCGTCAAATCGTGCTCTAGACGCCACGCCGCAGCTCCTGGCCGTAGAAGTGGTCATAGACGTATCCGCCCGGGAACATGACGAGGAAGCTCACCGCGCCGGCCGTCAATGCCCAGGCAGTCGAGTCGGCATGCACGGCGAGGCCGGAAACGAAGACCATCGTGAGCACCACGATGCCCATCGCGACGAGGACGAGCAACGATCTGGGGCCAGGAACCCTGTTGGTGGAGATGCCCGTCGTGAGTACGAAGGCCCGCTCGAGGCCGACGAGCCCGAGACAAGCGAAAGCTATGACAACGAAGACCCACACGCCTCCAGCAAGGGGAGCCAGAGGTATCGCCGCCGTGAACAGCGCCAGCCCCGGGTAGTACCAGCGTGGCGAACGCGTCCTTCGCGCCAGTTCGAGCCTGTCACCCTCGAGACCACGCAAGGCATCGCGAGCAGAGATAGGACTCTGAGCATGATTGCTTTCCATGTGGACAAGTTATTCACTTAACCATGCGGAAAGCAAGGGTCAGCTTGCGACCCTGCTTGACGCTCCGTCACTTGTCTCCCTAACCAATCCCCTATCGGACACGGGTCACCCGAAGAAGGGGGCTCGCTTCCCATGATGCACACCCCTGGGAGCTGCACGCGCTGAAGCCCCTGATTCTTGGAGTACTCGTCCCCGTAGGCAGGCCCTAACCTGATGCGAAGGAGGAGCCGTAATGAGCATTACCTTGGAGCGTCCGGTACGCCCACAGCGGTCGGACGGACGTGTTTTGGTCCTCACGGGAGCCCTGATCGGCGCCGGCGGCGCGCTGATCTTGCCCGTCCTGTGGGTGGTCGTATGGAGCGCCTTTGGCGGACTCGACGGCGGCGGGATCACCGAATGGATCTTGATCTGCCTTATCTATGCCGTTCCTGCTGCCGTGGCCTTTGCCCTCATCGGGGCTGTCGCTGGATTCATTTGCGCGTCGCTGTGGCGGCAGCGCCTGCGTTGGGGCAGGTCGAGAAGCCAGGCGCTAGCTGCATCGGCCGCAGCGGCAGTTGTCGGGATCTCAGCAGGGATAGCTGTGGGTCTCCTCACTCAAGCCGTTTTCTCCGGAGCGTTCATCGGTCTGATTGCTGCTCTAAGTGCTGGCATCACGGCGGTCTTGAGCTTGCGACGATTGGCGCGACGAGAAGCACCGCCAGTTCGGTAACCGATCCCCTAACGGACACTCTCGGCTAGAAGTGTCACAACGTGTTTCCCTGGCGTGCGACTGGAGTCGAATGCCCGATGAGCATCTGCCACGTGGTCCAGTCCCTGATAAATGTTCGCGATGACGACGGTGAGTGTGCCGTTTGCGATCGCCTGAAGGTATGTGTTCAGAGCGGCGGCGGGAAGGTCGGCTGCTTCTCCGCCGTAGCTGGTGAGGTTGGTGCCGTTTGGGATCGTGAACGGGGAGAATTCTGGAATCGTCCACGTGTCGCTGAGAGCGCCGACGAAGCAGACCGTTCCTCCGTGCTTCACGAGGGTGAGCATGTCCGGGAGGCGGGCGGCGCTGATGAATTCGAGGACTCCGTCGAGCCCGTCGGGCGCGAGTGCGCCGACTTTGTCGGTGAAGGTCTCGTCGTCGAGGAGGACGTGGTCGGCACCGATGCGGAGAAGGAGCTCAGTGCGGTCCTCGTTTCGGGTGGTTGCAATCACGTGGGCACCGAGGAGGTGTGCGATGGCGATGGCGGTCAACCCGACGGTCGAGGTTCCTCCGTGGATCAGCACGGATTGGTTGGGCTGCAGGCGTAGGCCGGTCATCAGGGCGCCGTGGGCTGTCTGCAGCATCTCTGGAAGGGCGCCTACGACGGCCCAGTCGAGTTCGGTGGTGAAGGGGATGGTGTTCGAAGCATCGACGACGGTGTACTCGGCGTAGCTGCCATCGGTGGTGCGGCCGAGGCCGCCCATCATGGTGGCGACCTTCTGACCGAGGGGTAGATCTACGCCCTCTCCGACTGCGTCGACGGTGCCGACTGCTTCAATGCCGAGGATGCGCGGGAATGTGAAGTCGGGCCCGGATTCTCCTCTTCGGCTGGTCACCTCGGACTCGTTCACACTGAACGCGCGGACACGGATGCGCACCTGCCCCGCCGAGACTGGGGGCGGGGGAACTTCGGTGACGATAAGCCCGTCTGGGGTGACTGGGCCGGTGAGTCGAATGGCCTTCATGGTGTCAGGCATTGCGGATCTCCTTGGGGTTCATCACGGCTGACGATCTTCGAGCAGGGCGTGGAAGGCGCGGCGCACCATGGCCTCGTCGAGCGGTGCGTCGTCGTGGAACAGGCGATAGCTCCACCAGCCCCACATGAGCGCATCGACTGCTCGGGAGGTCGAGTCAGACAGCCTGCTTCGGAGGATGACGAGCGACTCTTCCTGGAAGCGACGGAGGACTTCCGCTGCGCGGGTGCTCCTGGCGGCGTAATGGGAAAGCTCGTTGTAGAGGCGAAGGTCTTGGCGTCCGGGGCTGGTCGCTCCTATGGTCGCTGAGACGAGGGCCGCGACGACCGCATCTGTCGAGGATGCAGCTCGCAGTGGTGCGGCGAATCTCGACTCGAGTTCGCTTTCGAGTGATTCGAACGCGGCGACGATGAGCCCGTCGAGGTCGGAGAAGTAATACGTCGCCGAGCCCAGCGGAACACCCGCAGTGCTGGCGATCCGCCGGTAGGAGGCCGCGTGGACTCCCTCGGTGCGGATCACCTGCAGCGCGGCGCTCAAGATGCGCGCACGCCGTTCAGGGTCGTTGGGCTTGCCTTTCCGCACTCATTCTCCTTTGTCAGTCCAAGTGCGTACCATCGTACGTACTTTCCGGAGTTGACGATCGTGGAGGACACATGAAGGCCGACACCATGCAGGAGCACGCCCGGGCACGAGCTACGGAGTTGCCTGGTGCAGACCTCGTGCAGCCGTTTGGTCCGGACTGGGACGTGTTCAAAGTCCGGGGCAAGGCCTTCATGCTCACGACGGAGATCACCGGGGAACCGATCGTTGTCCTCAAAGCCGCACCAGAGGACGCGAAAGCCCTTCGCGAGCAGCACGACGACATCACGCCCGGCTACCACATGAACAAGAAGCACTGGATCACCGTCCACCCGGGAGGTGATCTTTCGGCTCCCCTCGTTGACGACCTGGTCACCGAGTCGTATCTGCTGGTCGTTGAGGGCCTCCCCCACGTGAGACGGCCCGTGGACCCGACGACGTTCGGCCGGCACGAGCGATGATCTTCTCGGGCGTGCAGCTGCAGAAGGTGGCCCGTGACGCAGCCTCGACGCTGGAGTACGTCAGCCGTGGGCACCCGTTCACCCCGCACCTGGAGGTCTGGAAGGTGCGGGACAAGGTGTTCCTCATAGTTACGGACGACGATCCTGACCTGCAGATCATCACGGTGAAGGTCGATCCGCACTACGCCGACGCGCTCCGCCGCGACCATGAGTCGATCACTCCGGGGCGATACCTCGACAAGGACCACTGGATCTCGGTCGGCGAGGGTTCTGGTGTGACGAAGCGTCTCGTCGAGGACTTAGTGCGCGGTTCCCACGACCTCGCCGCCGGCGGCCAGATGGGCCGACGCTCATGAGCGCGCAGCCATCGTTGTTTGACGTCGACGACTCGTCTCAGCCCCTCGCCGACCGGTTGCGGCCCCGGACGCTGGGCGACGTGGTCGGGCAAGGTCACGTCCTCGACGCGGACTCGCCCATCGGCCGCATGGTGACGGCGCATCGACTTGTGTCGATGATCCTGTGGGGGCCTCCGGGCTGCGGGAAGACCACCATCGCCCGGCTCCTCGCTGACCAGACCGGCCTCGCGTTCGAGCCGCTCTCGGCCACGTTCTCTGGTGTTGCCGACCTGCGGAAGGTGTTCCGAGCAGCGTCGGGGCGCCGCGAGATCGGGCAGGGCACGATGCTCTTCGTCGACGAGATCCATCGCTTCAACCGTGCTCAGCAGGACTCGTTCCTGCCCTATGTCGAGGACGGCACGGTCGTCCTCGTCGGTGCGACGACGGAGAACCCGAGCTTTGAGCTCAACGGTGCTCTCCTGTCGCGCAGTCAGGTCTTCGTCCTCCGCCGACTCGACGAGGGAGCCCTCGACACGCTCGTTGACCGCGCCGAGGAGCTCCTTGATAGACCGTTGCCCCTCACTGCCGGAGCCCGCGAGGCGCTGATAGCTATGGCGGACGGGGACGGGAGGTACCTGCTGAACATGGTCGAGCAAGTGCGCTACCTGCCCGCGCCCGTCGATCAGGCGACCCTCGCGGCGGCCGTGCAGAAGCGGGCACCGCTGTACGACAAGACACAGGAGGGGCACTACAACCTCATCTCCGCGCTTCACAAGTCCTTGCGCGGTTCAGACCCGGATGCGGCCCTGTACTGGCTCGCCCGGATGCTGGAGGGAGGGGAAGACCCGCTGTTCATCGCGCGCCGCCTCACCAGGTTCGCCACCGAGGACATCGGGATGGCCGACCCTGCAGCCGTCCAGCAGGCCCTGGCGGCCTGGGACGTCTACGACCGCCTCGGCTCACCGGAGGGGGAGCTCGCCATCGCGCAGGCGGTGGTCTACCTGGCTACGGCCCCGAAGTCGATCGGCGTGTACCGCGGGTTCACCCGGGCGCAGGCAGCCTCGAGACGCACGGGTTCGCTGATGCCGCCCGCCCACATCCTGAACGCACCCACACGACTGATGAAGGATCTCGGCTACGGCGAGGGCTACCAATACGACCCGGACACCGACACCGGCTTCTCTGGCGCCGACTACTTCCCTGTGGGGATGCCCCGCGAGACGTTCTACGAACCCAGCACCGGTGGCTACGAACGCGCCATCACCGAACGCCTCCGCCACTGGGCCACTCTCCGCGAGCATCCAGCCGCATCCCACCACCACTCGCCTCACGTCGACGACTGACACCGAAAGGAACACCCCGATGGACACCGCCCCCACCCAAGACCAGACATCAGTCCGCTCGTGGCTCGGAATCCCCTACGCCACCGCGGCCCGTTTCCGCAGCCCACAGACCGTCCCCTTCGACCCCGACCTGCCGTATGAGAAGAAAGGCCCGGCGCCGCTGCAAGCGGGCGACACCACCTGGCTCGAGGCCGACAGCGGCTTCAGCGAGGACTGCCTGAACCTCAACGTCTGGGCACCCGAGACCGCCGGCGAAGAGCCGCTGCCGGTTGTCGTCTACATCTACGGTGGCGGCTGGATGCTCGGGTCGAATACACAGACCACCTCCAACGCCTCCGGTCTCGCCGCGACCGGGCGAGTCATCGGAGTCGCGGTGAACTACCGTCTGGGCGCCTTCGGCGCGCTCTCGCTCTCCCACTACGGTGGGGCGCTCAGTGAAGCGAGCAACCTCGCCCTCCAAGACATCATCGCGGCCCTCCGGTGGGTGCGTGAGAACATCGCCCGGTTCGGTGGTGACCCGGACAACGTGACGGTCACGGGCCACAGTGCTGGCGCCTACTCGACCCTGAACCTCCTGGCTGCGCCCTCTGCTGCGGGCCTCTTCCACCGCCTAGCTGCGTTCTCCGGGATGCCCGCACGCCTCGTGCCGGCATGGGGGGCCGAGAAACGTGCCCATGCGGTGCTGACAGCTCTTGGCCTTGAGGACCACCCCGAACAGCTGCTCGACGTCGACGCGTTCGAGCTTGCGGAAGCGATGGCGAAGACCCAGTCATCTGATCCAGGCGCCGCCCACGGTGTGGACAACGACATGATCGGTCTCGTCGACGACAGAGACCAGCCACACGGTGTCCTCGCCAGTCGGCCCATGGACGTCCTCCGCTCGGGCCAGCACCGCGACGTCGACATCTTGTTCAGCAGCACGACACATGAGATCGACTACTGGGTCCTCTACCGGACGAAGGACTTCGACCCCGGAAGCATCGACGCCATCGTCGATGACTTCTCGGACCGGAACCGCATTCCCCGAAGTCGTGCCCAGAAGATCGTTGCGGAGTACGACGTCGACGGGCGCACCCCCATCGAGGTCAGAGGGGCACTGCTGACTGATCTCACCTTCACCCTGCCGCAGACCCGTGGGGCCCTCGCTCACGCGGGCGCTGGTGGCACGGCGTATCTGTTGTCGATCGGCCCCGCCGAAGGCGCCCCTGCCTTCCACGGGACAGAAATGTACGGCATCGTCGGGCAGACGCGCCCGGACTCCAGCGAGGAGCAAGTGGCCCGCGACAGCTTCGTCCGCGACGCACTGCTTAACCTCGCCGAGGGTCGACGCGATGCGCTTTGGGCGCCCGTCTCGGCTGAGCTCACGGCGAAGGGGATCGGGAGCCCTCCCTACGACCCGACAGCTCACGCGCTCGAGGTGCTCCGCACGTTCGAGGGCATCGACAGGCCCTGAGAAAGACGGCCCCCGACGGGCCGGATCGTGTGAACGATCCGGCCCGTCGGGGGCTGTGCTGTTGCTTGTAGCTAGAGCTTGTCGATCGTGATGGTGAAGGCGTCGCCGGCATCAGCGATGATCTCGAGGCCGCTGGTCACGGTGCCGAGGTGGACGATGCCGGGTTCCGGGATCTCGAGCTTGCCGTCATCAGCGGTGAAGAAGATGATGTCGTGGCTGTCGGCCCAGTAACCGATCTGGCCGACGCTGTAGGTGAGCATCGTGTCGGTGGCCGTGACCAAGGGGCGAGGGAGCGGGCCTGGCTTTTCCCGCTCGAAGAGGTCGTACATCTCGATCGTGACGGGCAGCAGAGCCATGAGCTCGTGGCCGGCCGCTGAGTCGACGATCTCTCCGGTGGCCTCGCCATCGGGGAGAGTGATCTGGATCTTCATGTGGTGCTCCTTCTTAGAAGTGGAACAGGGACCCGGAGGTCAGGGGGCGAGGCAGCGCAGCTTCCTCGCCCCCTGGGGGTTCAGGAGGTCATCACTCCCACTCAGCGGTCATGCCAGCGGGGAATCGGGATCCGAACCCGCCGGTGGGCAGGATCTCCCTGATGCGGTCGAGGTCTGCCTGGGTGAGGGTCACGTCGGCGGCTCCGGCGTTCTCCTCGACGCGCGTGGCGCTGCGTGTACCGGGGATGGGCACGATGTGCTCGCCCTGCGCGAGGAGCCATGCCAAGGCGAGCTGTGCGACGGTGGCGCCCTTGGCCTCGCCGAGCTCGGCGAGTTGGCGAGTGGCGTCGAGGTTCTTCTCGTAGTTGCCGGGCTGCCAGCGTGCCGCGGTGTGACGCATGTCGGACGGGTCGTACTCAGCTCCAGGCTTCGTGGTTCCGGTCAGGAACCCGCGGCCCAGCGGCGAGTAGGGGACCAGCCCGATGCCGAGCTCGTCGAGGACGGGGAAGAGCTTCTCGATCTCTCGATCGAACAGGGAGTACTCGGTCTGCAGGACCGAGACGGGCTGAACAGCGTGTGCGCGGCGCATCGTGTCCGGGCCCGCTTCGCTGAGGCCGAAGTACTTGACCTTGCCCGCGTCGATGAGCTCCTTGACGGTGCCGGCGACATCCTCGATGGGCACGTTCGGGTCCGGGCGGTGCTGGTAGAGGACGTCGATGTAGTCCATGTCGAGGAAACTGAGGCTGTTCTCCACGACTTCGAGGATGTGCTCGGGGCGGCTGTCGAAGCTGAAGTCCGGCTTGAAACCGAACTTGGTGGCGATGACGACGTCATCGCGGAAAGGCTTCACCGCGCGGCCGACGACTTTCTCGTTCTCGCCCCAGCCGTACATCTCAGCGGTGTCGAAGAGCGTCACTCCGAGCTCGTGGGCCTTGCGGATGGCTGCGACGCCGGCGTCCTCTTCGCCGGGACCGTAGAACGAGGAGATGCCCATGGATCCGTAGCCGATGGCGGACGT
This sequence comes from Frigoribacterium sp. CFBP9030, assembly GCF_034045195.1. Taxonomy (NCBI): domain Bacteria; kingdom Bacillati; phylum Actinomycetota; class Actinomycetes; order Micrococcales; family Microbacteriaceae; genus Frigoribacterium; species Frigoribacterium sp. CFBP9030. The sequence continues at coordinate 46,073 of NZ_JAXCWG010000012.1, read as the reverse complement.
GGTGAGGCCCTGCTGGCCCAGTGTGCGGTGCTGCATGATCGTGCCTTTCAGTGGTGGTCAGGATGTCGCCGCCAGGAGGCGGTTGGAAGAGAGGGACGAACTAGACGTGTGCACCGTTCGGCACGATGGTCTCGATCCGTGCGAGGTCGCTGCTGCTCAACTCGACGTCGGCAGCTGCAGCGTTCTCGAGGACCCGTTGAACATTTCGCGAGCCCGGGATTGGCACGATGTTCGCCCGGCGGGTGAGCAGCCAGGCCAGTGCCAACTGAGCCAAGGACATGCCCAGGTTCTGCGCCAGAGCATCGAGCTGGTCGACGATGTTCCTGTTCGCGTCGTAGTTGCCTTCGGCCCACCAGGGGTTGCGCTGTCGGAAGTCATCAGCGGGGTAGCCCGAGAGGTGTTTCACCCCGCCGGTCAAGAACCCCCGCGCCAGGGGGCGATACGCAACGACACCGAATCCGAGCTCGTCGCTCAGGGGGAAGTACTCCTCTGCCCCACGATCGAACAGCGAGTAGGACACTTGGACAACGCTGATCGGATGCACCGCGTGGGCGCGGCGAGCATTCTCCGGTGTCGTGTTCGAGAGCCCGAGGTACTTCACTTTGCCCTCGTTCACGAGCTCGGCCATCGCGCCGGCGACGTCTTCGATCGGGACCGCTGGATCGTGGATGTGTTGGTAGAGGACATCGATGCGTTCCGTCCCCAAGGCCCTGAGGCTTTTCTCGACCACGTCGCGGATGTGTCGGGGCCGCGAGTCCTGTCCGAAGGACGGTGTGAAGCCAAACTTCGTGGCGATCGTCACCTCATCACGAACCGGAGCGAGAGCGGTGCCGAGGAGGCGTTCACCACGGCCCCATCCGTAGAGCTCCGCGGTGTCGAAGTGCGTGACGCCGCTGTCGTGTGCCTGGCGGATAGCGGCGACCGATGCGTCGTCGTACGTGCCACCGTTTCCCAGACCGCTATCCATCGAGCCATAGCCCAGGAGTGACGTTGTCAGGCCTTGGCCTCCGAGGTTCCGTTGCTTCATGTGTGTGTCCTCCCTCAGCCAGGCAGATTCCGCCTTGAGTGGCAGAGTCTGCCACTTATGGCAGCTGTAGAGTAGCTCTCATGGCGGAGAATAAGCAACTTGTTGGCGGCTTGCGGGCCGCCGCCCGCGACGCGGTTCGCCAGCAACTCGCGGACGTCGCAATCGACCTGATCTCAGAACGAGGCTTCGACGGTGTGACGGTCGAGCAGATTGCCTCGGCCGCCGGCGTCTCGGTTCGCAGCGTTCATCGGTACTTCCCGGCCAAGGAGGACATGGTGGTCGGGGGCCTCAGCGCCTACGGCTCGGTAGTCAGGGATGCTCTTCTGGAGCGCCCCCAGGACGAACCGATATTGAAGTCACTCGAGGCCGCTTACGGCGCGATGCTTCGCACCCGCCCACAGACCGACCGAGACAAGATCGCGGTGCGGCTACTGGCGGATGCCCCGTCTCTGCACGCTCGGAATGCCGAGAAGCACCTAGCTTGGGCCGCCCTACTCGAGCCGATCGTTGCCGACAGGTTGGTAGGGCTCGACATCGACCTCCGAGCACAGGTTCTCGTGGGAGTCAGCATCAGTACGTTCTCGAGCGCCCTTGCCGTCTGGGCGCAACCCGGTGAAACACGAGGCGTTCACGAGGTGCTGACCGCCGCGTTTGAGACACTCCGGTCCGCCTGAGCGGCCCGAGAATCTGCCTCGCCCTCAGCAAGCCCACGTGGGCGGTCCATACCGAGGGCATCTTTGACCGCTCGTGGATCGGCTATCGGGCGCTACTCGAACATCTCCGCCAGGGCCGCGTGGGGGTCTCCGTCGAAGTGGTGAATAGAGGGCCGTGGTGGCCAATGGGTGGTCTTGTCGTCAGGCCAGCACGGGACGACATGGAAATGCAGGTGCGGGACGCTCTGACCAGCGTCTTGGCCTGAGGCTTGGAGAAGGACGCTGCCCGTGGCACCGAGCCCGCCTCGCATCGCTCGCGCGACGCGCTGTACCAGGGCAATCGTCGCCGCCAGCGAGCTAGGCGATGCCGTGCGAAGGTCCGTGGCGTGTTCGACGGGTACGACCAGAGTGTGCCCGGGAGCGAGTGCCGAATCGGGCAGAGGCGCGAAGGCCACGGCGTCGTGTTCACGTTCTATCCACACGGCCGGAGACGAACCGTCGATGATGCGGCAGAACGGGCAGGGTTCCAACTGCTCAGCCTCGTGGGGCGCCGCGGCCACCTGAACTTGCACCTCTGGTGAACCCATGGCCATCACGCCTGCTCCCCTCGCTGGATCGCGCGATAGACCGTCGAACGGGCGACGCCGAAGAGCTCGGCGATCTCACTCGTGGTATGGGCGCCGGTGCGGTGCAGCTGCACGAGGTGCTTCTCTTGCGAGGGGGTGAGCTTGGGCTTGCGGCCGCGGAGCTTGCCTGCTGCCTTCGCGATCGCCATGCCCTCCCGGGTACGGGCGCGGATGAGGTCCGCCTCGAACTCGGCCACCATACCGAGGACATTGAACAGCAGCCGGCCGACCGGGTCGGTGGGGTCGTAGACCGCTCCCCCGAGGTTCAGCGCGACGCCCTTCTTCGTCAGCTCGTCCGCGATGTCGGTCGCGTCGCGCAGCGACCGGGCGAGACGGTCGAGCTTGGTGACGACCAGCACGTCGCCGGCACGGCACGCAGCTAGTGCCTCGCGGAGCCCAGGCCGGGCTCGAGTCGTACCCGAGAGGCCGTGGTCAACATGCACGTGTTGATCGTCAACACCGAGTGCTGCAAGACCGTCACGTTGTGCCGCGAGATCTTGTCCCGAGGTCGAGACGCGGGCGTATCCGATGAGCATCCGATGACTGTAGCGTTTAGACCCCCGTCACCGGGCATTTTTGCGGGACAGGCATACGCGAATCCGCAGGCCAGACGCTACTTGGCCTCAGCCGGCCAAGACGGGCCCGAGAAGGCGTCCCGATGAACGACCGGCTACGGGGCGGCAGGAACCAAATACCTACCCGACTCCACGGCGTTTCTCCTGGTGAGGGGTCATGGCAGGGCCTCCTAAGCGCTCACTGGCGGGCCACCTGCCTGACAGGATCCTTTCCGAGCTCATGTCTTCTTGACACGAGATACGCCAGGGCACGAGCGCCCGCACCCCACCACGCCGGACACGTTTGTGGAACACCTGATCGTGCCCGAGACCGGACAGGACACCACCACGGCGATCAACCGGCTCGAGTGAGCCACCGACGATCACTTCACCGCCACAGAAGGAGGCCCCCAATTCCTGAATCACCCAGCCGCTTCCTCTTGACTGAACACCACGCCCGCTCGCACCACTGGGACCTTCGCCTCGAGGACCAGGGAGTGCTGCTGAGCTGGGCGCTCCCCAAAGGAGAACCGGGACAACTCGGAGTGAAGCGCTTGGCCCTGCGCACTGAGGATCACGCACTGGACTTCATCGATCCCGACTACGCGATCGCAATGGCAGCCGCAGGTAATTCATCACTCCTGATCACTGATTCAGGCATATATGAACGCGAGGTGTGGTCGCCTGACTCGCGAATCATCGTCGTTCTGGCGGGTGGCGATCTGGGCACCCGGCGCCTCGCTCTGACCCGCGCAACCCGCATGGGTCACAACACCTGGTTGGCACAGCGTCTCGCTTCGCGGTAGCTGCAACGTGGCCCTCACAGGCCCTCTCTACTTCTCACGGAACGCCCTACGGTCGAGGAGGCGCAGCTCGTCTCCCGGGCCGGGGCACGGTGATCGATCGAGCAACGCCGCGAGCGACTGCTGCGCCCTGACGAGAGGCACGACCCATGAACCGACAGACCCGCACCATCTCCGCCATGGCCCTGCTGCTGGGTGGGATCCTCGCCACGACCGGCTGCACACAGTCCTCCGACGCCGCCGCACCAGCGGAGCCGAGCCCCACGGCGTCTGCGACGAGTCCGCTCGTCGGCGAATGGGAGATGACTTCGCTTGAGGTCGGCGCCGAGGGCGACCTGCAGCCGCTGCCTTACGGCGGCCAGGTCATCTTCACCGCGAGCGGGACCATGGCCGTGCAGGCCGCGAACCCCGACACCGAGGCCCCCGACGGCCCGTACACGGTCGGCGGCTACGAGGCCTTCTACGGCGAGATCACACCGGTCGACGGCGACTCGTTCACGGTCGAGGTCGAGTCGGCTCTGGCGCGTGATCTCGTGGGTCAGAGCCTCGCCCGGGATTACGACGTCTCGGGAGACACCCTCGTGCTGACGCCGACGGATCCGTCCGAGGGTTTCCGCGCCACCTACGCACGCCAGGACTGATTCCGGGACGGAGAACGGGCCGCCCTCATTCGCGAGGGCGGCCCGTTCCCGTCAGTCGCCGACGTCGACGCGCACGATCCGGTCATCGCCGTCACGTGGGGTGCCCTGGCTGTTCGTGTTCCCGGTGAGGGCCCACAGGCTGCCGTCGGGTGCAGGGGTGACGGCCCGGAAGCGGCCGTAGGCGCCCGAGAAGTACTCCGTGGAGCTGCCGGGTTCGGCGACGGGAACGGCCCGCAGCACGGAGCCCCGGAGGTTGGCGATGTAGACGACGTCATCGATCACTGTGATGCCGCTGGGGCTGGCCTCGGCGGGCGACCATTGCTGCACGGGGTCGATGAAGCGGATGTCCTCCCCGGCACCTTCCACCGTGGGCCAGCCGTAGTCGCCGCCGGCTTCGATGATGTTCAGCTCGTCCCAGGTGTTCTGACCGAATTCGCTGGCGAACATCGTGCCGTCCTCCGCCCAGGCCAGGCCCTGGACGTTCCGGTGCCCGGAGCTGTAGACCAGCGAGTCGGGGAACGGGTTGTCGTCCGGTGCGTCGCCCTCGGGGGTCATGCGCAGGATCTTCCCCGAGAGCGAGTCGAGATCCTGCGCCCGGTCCGCCGAGCCTGCGTCGCCCACTCCGGCGTAGAGCATGCCGTCGGGCCCGAAGGCGATGCGTCCGCCGTTGTGGAAGCCGGCCGAGGCCAGACCGTCGAGGATCGTCTCAGGTTCGCCGAGCTCGAGCCCGCCGGGCGCACCGGAGAGTGCGAATCGTTGGATTCGATTGCCCTGTTCTCCGGTGGAGTAGGCGTAGAGGGCGTCATCGGCGACGGCGAGACCGAGGAGTCCCCCCTCGCCGCCATGGCTGATCCCCGCGATCGTCGCGACGGTGCGCGTCGTCCCGTCGGGCGCGACCTCGAGCACCCGTCCCGAGTCCCGTTCACTGACCAGCGCGGTGTCGCCGACGAAGGCGATCGACCAGGGCGTCTCGAGGCCGGTCGTGACTTCGGTCGGCCTCGCGCCTCCCAACGGGTCGAACGAGGCCGGCGCGGACGAGGCCGTTCGCGTCGACGTCGGGGAGGGGGCCTGCGCATCGGTGCACCCGGCGATCACGATGCCCACGGCCGTCACCACGCAGACGGACCGCAGCGCCCGCCGACCTCGCACTGCGTTCACGCCCGCACCGCGAGGGTCGCGTCCGTCGAACCGGAGGAGGTGAGGGAGGTGCGGAAGAAGTCCTCGAGGAGATCGAAGGGGATGACGTCGGTGCGGTCGTAGAGATCGATGTGGCGCGCATCGGGGATGACGACCAGTCGCTTCGGTTCGGCCGCCTTCGCGTACACCTCGTCGCTGAAGTAGCGGGAGTGGGCGATGTCGCCGGTGATGAGGAAGATCGGCCGGGGGCTGATGTCGGGGAGGTGCGCCAGGGCTCCGTGTCCGATGTGCGCCGCTTCGCTCGTGAGGGTGAACCCGCCGATGGATCGGGGGTGGTGCCCACGGTCGAGGACGTAGTACTCCTGGAACTCGGACGTGACCGGGTCGAGTCTCTCGGGTTCGTACTCGGCGGGGAACGTCGGGCCGAGGGCCGGTCGCCCGGCATCCACGTCGGCCCAGCGCTGCGCCGCGAGATCGGCGAGCTCCGCCCTCCGCCCCGCATCCGTCTGAGCCCCCTGCCAGCCGTCGCGCTTGACGCCGCTGATGTCGTACATCGCCGAGGTGGCGACCGCACGGATCCGAGGGTCGATCTGCGCTGCGGTGAGGGCGAATCCGCCGCTGCCGCAGATGCCGATCGCACCGATGCGACCCCTGTCGATGTAGGAGAGCGAGCCGGCGAAGTCGACGGCGGCGCTGAAGTCCTCCGCGAACACCTCGGGCGAGGTGATGTGTCGGGGCTCGCCCGCGCTCTCGCCGTTGTACGAAGGGTCGAAGGCGAGGGCGACGAGTCCGCGGCGCGCGAGCTCGTTCGCGTAGACGCCGGGACCCTGCTCTTTGACACCCCCGTGGGGCGGTCCGATCACCACGGCGGCGTGGCGGGTGCTCTCGTCGAGGTCGGCGGGCTGATAGAGGTCGGCGGCGATCAGGATGCCGAATCGATTGCGGTACCGGACCGAGGTGCGGACCACGGTGGGGTCGAGAGCGAAGGTGTATCCGTCGGGTTGCATTGGCATGGTGCGGGAACTCTTCTCTGTGGCGGTGATGGTGGTCGGGTCGGCATTCGGGGAGGGTGGGATCGAAGGTCATCGACCCTCGGGTCGGGCCCGCGGCTACTCCACGATCTCGAGGTGCACGTCGGCACTGTCGAAGGCTGAGAGCTGCTCGGCGGTGGCGTCGTAGGTGCCGAGGTGGATGGTCGAGTCCGAGTAGTCGATGCCTGCAGCGTCGTAGTAGAAGCCGAGGTTCCCCCAGGGGGTGAAGTAGATGAGATCCCCGTCCTCGGGGTCCGAGCCGGGAGAGCCGTCGACGTCGAGTCCCGTCTCGGGATAGGCGATCTTCTCCCGCCCGGCGAACTCCTCGAAGGCCAGGGTCACGGGCAGCCTCGACACGAGATCTCGAGTCGTCGGGTTGTCTTCCTGGAGTGTCACATCCACCACGCTGCCTCCGCCGCTGAACCTGACGACGGTCCCGACGACCTCGCTGGGAGCCTCGGGCCCCTCGGTCGGAACGGTCTCCTGGTTCGGTTGGACAGTGACAGCGGCAGAGGGTTCGGCCGCCCGCGTGGATGCAACGGCAGGGTCAGGGGCCTGTCCCGTCGCGCTCGAGCACCCGGTGAGGATTCCGAAGCTGGCGGTCGTGAGAAGGAGCGCCGACGTGACCTGGGGGGCAAGGCGTCTGCGTCGGGAGGCGGGTGGGACCATGGAGATGTTCCTGTCGTTCGTCGTGCCGGACGGCGGATGGGGTGGGCATCTGCTCTGTGTCGCCCGGCATGGCTAGGGGCGGATGAGGACTTTCAGCGCTTCGCGGTCGTCCATCAGGCGGTAGGCCTCCGCGATGTCGTCGAGGGGCATCTCTCGGTCGAAGACACGGCCCGGATCGATGGTGCCGTCGAGGACCTGGGGCAGGACCTGCTCGAGGTAGGCGCGGACGGTGGCGGGGCCGCCGGTGAGGGTGGCGTTCTTGCCGAACAGGGACGCCATGCCGACCGCCGCCTCCTCGTACTGGGGAACACCGACACGGCTGATGGTTCCTCCGGCACGGACGATGCCGACAGCCTGCTCGTAGGCCGGCATGTGGCCGACGGCCTCGAGCACAACGTGTGACCCCTCGCCACGGGTGATCTCCATGACCTTCGCGACTCCTTCGTCGCCTCGCTCGGCGACGACGTGGGTCGCACCGAAGTCGCGACCGAGGTCGGTGCGGGCGGTGTGACGGCCCATCAGGATGATGGTCTCGGCGCCGAGCTGCTTGGCCGCGAGGACAGCGGAGAGCCCGACAGCGCCGTCGCCGATGACGGTGACGGTCTTGCCGGGCTCGACATCGCCGCGGATGGCGGCGTGGTAGCCGGTGAGGTAGACGTCGGACAAGGTCAGCAGGCTCGGCATGAGCGCTTCGTCAGTGCCCTCCGGGATGACGACGGCCGTACCGTCGGCCTGGGGGACGATGAGCTTCTCGGCCTGGGTGGCTGAGGCGGCGCCGTCGAAGAAACCGCCGTGGGTGCATGACGTCGTCAGGCCGTCCTGGCAGAACGGGCAGGTTCCATCGGACCAGGCGAAGGGCACGATGACCGTGTCGCCGACCGACAGGGTGCGAACGTTTTCGCCGATCTCCACGATGACACCGATGGCCTCGTGGCCCATGCGGCGGCCCTCGGGGGTGTCCTCGAGGTCGTGGTAGGGGTGCAGGTCGGATCCGCAGACGCAGGCGTAGGTGACTCGGATGAGCGCCTCGGTGGGCTGCTGGATGACGGGGTCCGGGACCTCGACGACTCGGACGTCGCCGGACTTGTACATCAGGGTGGCCTTCATATCGCTCCTTCTCAGGTCAGTGGCGGGGAGGGCGTCCACGTCGCGCAGGCCCTGCAATCGACGGACAGCGCGCAACGACGCCATGCTCTTCTCAGACGTTAAGCCGTCGTTCCACAGGCAAACAGGCCCGGTCAGAACCCCCTTGACTCGTGGACACCTCCGTCAAGCGGGGCTCCGTCAGGGCCTGGCTGGCTGCTAGTAGGAGTCGTAGCGTCACGGTATGGACAATCGAGCTGAGGTGCGGGAGTTCCTTTCGTCACGCCGTGCGCGTCTGACTCCTGACATGACGGGAGTCGTCAGTGCCGGCGGGCGGCGCCGAGTACCGGGGCTGCGGCGCGACGAGGTCGCTCGTCTTGCTGGTGTGAGCGTCGATTACTACACGAAGGTCGAGCGGGGCAGCCTCGGCGGTGTCTCCGACAGCGTCCTTGACAGCATCGCCCGCGCACTCGAGATGGATCAGGCCGAACGGGACCACCTGTACGACCTTGCGCGAGCTGCAACCCCGGCGCGTCGTCGCCCGGCGCCGAGCCTCGCGCAGAAGATCGCTGAATCCCCCATCCAGCACATGCTGGACTCGATGACCGGGGCGGTGGCCATGGTCACGAACACCCACATGGATCTGGTCGCTGCCAACGCCCTCGGATTCGCCCTGTACTCGGACATGTATCGCGGTTCGCTTCGGCCGGCGAACCACTCCCGGTTCATCTTCCTCGACCCCCGGGCTCACGATTTCTACCCGGACTGGGAGCGCGCTGCGAACGTCAACGTCGCCATCCTCCGGCGCGATGCCGGACGCGATCCCCACGACTCCGGGATCGCTGCCCTCGTCGGAGAACTCTCGATCCGAAGTGACGACTTCCGCACCCGGTGGGCCGAGCACGACGTTCGGCGTCACTACACCGGTGCGAAACAGTTCCGGCACCCCGTCGTGGGCCTCCTCGAACTCGACTTCCATGCCATGGACCTACAAGACTCCCCCGGTCACTACCTGACCGTCTATACCGCTGCCCCCGGCAGCGACTCCGATGAGGGGCTGCAGCTGCTCGCCACCTGGGCGGCCACCGAACGCATCGTGGAACGCGCGCGAAACGCCGAGCACGCGATCTAACCCGCGCCTCCCGGTCCCCGCATCGGACCGGACTTCCCTGAACCCCTCGCTCTCCTGCCGCGCTCTGCTGCGCCCGAAAGGACCTCGTGACCACTCCGACCGCTTCCGTCCCGATCGATTCACCGTCTGCGGAGGGTGCTGACTCCCCTGCTGGCCGGCTCCCGCTGGTCTCCCTCGTCGTGCTCGCGACGACCGGGTTCATCCTCGTCGCCATGGAGACGATGCCGGCCGGGCTCCTCCCGCAGATCGCCAGCGGGCTCGACACCGGCGAGGGCACCGTCGGACTGCTGATCAGCGCCTACGCTCTCGGCACAGTCATCGCCACCGTCCCAGCGATCACCCTCACCCGAGGAGTTCGCCGACGGCCACTGCTCGCCGCCGCCCTCACCGGCCTCATCCTGTCCAACCTCGTCACCGCTGTAGCCCCGACAGTGGCCGTGGCCCTCGTGGCACGGTTCATCGCCGGAGCCTTCTCGGGGACCATCTGGGGCATGCTCGCCGCCTACGGGCGCAGGATCAGCCCCGAGAAGCAAGCCGGACGCTCCCTCGCCATCGTCTCGGCCGGAGCACCCGTCGGGTTCGCCTTCGGCACCCCGCTGGGCTCCTGGATCGGAACGACTCTGGACTGGCGGTGGTCTTTCGGAGGCCTCAGCATCCTCGGCGCCATCGTCCTGATCCTCGTGCTCACCGTCGTCGCCGATGCAGCACCGGCACCCGCGACGTCGCGCCTGCCCCTGACCCGTGTCATCAGGATCCCCGGTGTCGCGATGATCCTGGCTGTCATCGCGACGTGGATGATCGCCCACAACACCCTTTACACCTACATCGCCCCGTATCTCCGTACCGGCGGTTCAGGTCTCGGCGTCGACCTCACCCTGCTCGTCTACGGCATTTCGTCGATCGGCGGGATCATCGTGACGGGCGCTCTTCTCGACCGTCACCCGCGACCCTTGCTGCACGGCAGCCTGGCGGTTTTCGTCGGCGTGGGCCTGATCCTCCTCGTCGGGCACGCCTCAGCACCCGCCGTTCTCATCGCCGCGGTGTTCTGGGGCCTGACCTTCGGCGGCGCCGCCGCACAGTTGCAGGCAGCTCTCACGACGGCCGGCGGCGACAACGCCGATGTCGCCAACTCGTTCCTGCCCGTGGCCTTCAACGTCGCCATCTTCGCTGCCGGGATCGTCGGCGCCGGCCTGCTGACCGTGGCCGACGGACTGGTCCTTCCCAGCGTGTTGATCATCTTCGGAGCCATCGCTCTGGCGCTCACATTCATCGGCCGTAGGAACGCCTTCCCCGCCCGACTCTGACCCTCCGCCTGTAGCCCCCACAGGCGAAGCGACGACATCACTGTCACTCCCCTACCCACCCACAGTCAGAAGGAGAAAATCATGAGCATCACCACTCCCCGTTTCACGGACAAAGTCGCGTTCGTCACCGGCGGCGCCGGTGGGATCGGCCGCGCGACCGCCCTCGCCTACGCCGCAGAAGGCGCCCGTGTCGCCGTCGCCGACCTTCCCGGCGCCGGCCACCAGGAGACAGCCTCGATGATCACCACAGCAGGCGGGACCGCAACAGCCATCGACCTCGACGTCTCCGACGCCGCGCAGGTGGTCGCTGCCCTCGACCAGGTCGTCTCCACCTGGGGACGCCTCGACGTCGCTTTCAACAACGCCGGCCTCGAGCAGACCCAGACCCTCACCGCCGACCTCGACGACGCCGAGTTCGACCGCATCCTGAGTGTCGACGTCCGTGGCGTCTACCTCTGCATGAAGCACGAGATCCGCCACATGAAGGCGACCGGAGGCGGCGCGATCGTCAACACCTCCTCGGGAGCCGGCGTCATGGGCATCTCAGGCCAGGCCGCTTACGCTGCGGTGAAGCACGCCGTCATCGGACTCAGCAAGTCCACGGCCCTCGAGTACGTCGCTGACGGCATCCGGGTGAACGTCGTCGCCCCCGGGATGATCGACACGAAGATGATCGAGCGCCTCACCGGCGGCACGGACGACGGCTACGCCGACGTCATCGCCCAAGAGCCCATCGGCCGGCTCGGTAAGCCCGAGGAGATCGCCTCGGCCGTGCTGTGGCTGACCTCCGACGACGGCGGGTTCGCCGTCGGACACACCCTCGTCGTCGACGGCGGCCAGACCATCGGTTGACGCCCTGGCCGGGGTGTCACATCAGTGCCTCCCTCAGGACTCTCGTCCGGCGTTTCGTGGCATCCAGGCGGTGACGACATCGCCGACCACGCATCAGACAGGAGAAGAGTCATGGCAGACCAGCCGAAGCAGGTCGGGGGCGGACGGAGCATGTTCGGGGAGTTCGCCCCGAAGCTCGCCGCGCTCACCGACGACGTCCTCTTCGAGGACGTCTGGAACCGATCCGAGCTGTCCGCACGCGATCGCAGTCTCATCACCGTCGCCGTCCTCGCCGCCGGCGGCAACACCGGCCAGCTCGAGTTCCACCTGGGCCGGGCCGTCGAGAACGGCGTCAGCCAGGAGGAGCTGGTCGAGGCCATCACGCACGTCACCCTCTACGCGGGCTGGCCCAACGGCATGGCCGCGATGGGCGTGGCGAAGCAGCACTTCACCACCGACGGACAGGACGCCTCATGAACATCGAACCCGCCGCCCCCACGACCAGGAACCCGCCCGAGCAGTTCGCCGGCGACGTCTGGCTCGACCCGATCGCGATGCCGCACGAAGACGGCCAGCACATGGTGGTCGCCACCGTGCGCTTCGCCCCAGGCGCCCGCACCGCCTGGCATTCCCACGAGAAGGGCCAGTATCTGCGCGTCACCGCCGGCGTCGGCCGCTTCGGCACCCGCGACGGTCGCATCATCGACGTCCACCCCGGTCAGACGATCTACACCCCGCCCGGCCAGGAGCACTTCCACGCCGCCGCCCCCGGCGTGTTCATGGAGCACATCGCGATGCTCGAGAACGGCGACGACCCGGCCACCACCACCACCTGGCTCGAGCACATCACCGACGACGATTTCGCCGGAAGATGAGAAGAGCAGCCACGGGTCTGCCGCACCGTGCCGCTCCTGGACGATACGCGACAGGGAAGGAACATGATGATCACCTTCAGCAGCGACACCCTTGCGAGGATCGCCGAGAGCGACGACCTCCATGTGTCACCGTTCCGGGGCGACGGTACGACTTACGGCACGCCCACCTGGATCTGGTCCGTCGTCGTCGACGACGCCCTCTTCGTCCGCGCCTACAACGGCACGGCCTCGCGCTGGTACCAGGCCGCGATGCAGCAAGGCGCCGGGCGCATCAGTGCCGACGGAGCCGAACACGAGGTGACCTTCCGAGCCGCAGCAGGCGAGGCCGACGCAGAGATCGATGCCGCCTACCGGCTGAAGTACTCGGGTAGCCCTTACCTGCGTCCCATGCTCACCGCCTCGACGGTCGCTGCGACCGTCGAGATCAGACCTCGCCCGGGAGGCGCCCCGTCATCGAGGAACCAGGACGGGCGTCCTGGTAGCAACGTCGACTGACGTCGATCACCGGACCATGACGACGATCTTCCCCACGGAACAGAAGAATGGTCGAATCTCGGCGTCGCAGACTGCGGCAGAGTGGCGTCATGACCGATCCGCACGCCGTCGAGATCCTGCGACTCACCGCGTTCGCCGCGGAGCCCGACGGCGGCAACCCCGCGGGTGTCGTGCTCGACGCCTCGCAGCTGACCGACGTCGAGATGCAGCGCATCGCGGCCGACGTCGGGTACGCCGAGACGGCCTTCGTCGTCGACCCGGGCGCCGCCTCCGACGATCGCACCGTGCGCGTCCGCTACTTCTCGCCCGGCGCCGAGGTGCCGTTCTGCGGTCACGCCACCGTCGCGACCGCGGTGGCCCTCGCCGAACGCCGCGGAGTCGGCCCCCTCGCCCTCGACACCCCCGTCGGCCGCATCGTGATCGACACGGCGCGACCCGAAGGAGGCGCGGGTCGCGTCGGCGACGGCACCACCGGTTCCGCGCCCCTCCCGATCACGGCGTCGTTCACGAGCGTCGAGCCCGCCCTCCGCGACCTCGACCCGATCGTGGCCGACCGGCTGCTGGCGCTGCTCGGGCTGGAGCGCTCCGACCTCGACGACCGCTGGCCCCTCCGCGAGTCGTACGCCGGCAACTGGCACCCCGTGGTCGCCGTGCGTGAGCAGGCCGTCTTCGACGCGTTCCGCTTCGACCCCGCCCAGATGAGGTCGCTCATGGACGAACGGGACTGGGCCGGCACCGTCACCGTCGTCCACCGCCGGGAGGCCGATGCGACAGGTGATCTCGTCGTCGAGACGCGCAATCTCTTCCCCGTCGGCGACATCACCGAAGACCCGGCGACCGGCTCGGCGGCCGCGTCTCTCGGGGCGTATCTGCGAGCGCTCGAGCTGATCGCGCCTCCTGCCCGGGTCGTCGTGCACCAGGGTCGGCATGTGGGGCGACCGAGTCTGCTGGTCGTCCACGTGCCTCCGGCAGGCGGCATCACGGTGACGGGCACCGCGGCGCACATCGTGTGATGCCGGCGCAGGCGGCGTCTGCCGCGTGAACGCTCAGTCGGCGGCGCGCTCGAGCGTGATCCACTCCTCGTCGCGGACGTAGCCGAGCACGGTGTTCGCGCGGATGATCCCCGCGTTGTCGGCCGAGCCGCCGGTGCGGAAGCGCGTGACACCCTCCGCCGACAGGGCCAGCACGGAGGCCGCCTTGACCGCGACGGCCAGCCCGCGCCTCCTCCAGGCTCGATGGACGACCGTGAAGTCCGTCTCGGCCGCGCTGCCGTCGCCGTCGGTCTCGACGTCGACGAAGGTCATGGCGACGAGCTCGCCGTCGGGGCCGAACGCGCCGAAACCGCGCCGCGCGGGGGTCGGCGTCGCTCCCTCCCGATCGAGCAGGGCGTGCCGAGTCGCCACGCTGCCGGGGTAGTCGTCGGCCGTCGCCGCGTCGAGGGCCAGCACCGCGTCGACGTCGCGGCCGTCGAGCGATCGGACCGAGACGCTGACGGCGACCTGCTCGACCAGACGCCGCAGACGCCGCAGACGCCGCAGACGCGACTCGTCGACGCGATCGGCGTCGAGCCGAGCACCGAACGACCGGGCCGCCACCGACCAGCCCTGCGCCTCGAGCTCGGCCCGCTGCGGAGAATCGGCACGCATCACCTTCGTCGCCATCACATCCCCGATCCTCTCGCCCGCCACCGCCCCGTGCAACCCGGCCCGCTGCCTCGATCCGCTCCATCCGTCGCCCGAAGGAGGCGCGGGGCCGGTCCCGCTCCATCCGTCGCCCGAAGGAGGCGCGGGGCCGGTCGGCGAAGTAGCGTCGACTCATGGACGAGCCCGAGGAGCGCCCCGTGTCCGACCCCGAGAGCGGCACGCCCGCCGACGACGGCGAGGACGAGTCGGACTCGAACGACGTCGCCCTCGCGATCGTGTTCGGCACCGTGGGTCTGACTCTCGTCCTGACGCTCGACACCCCCTGGGCGGGGCTGCCCATGGTGGTGCTCGGTCTCTTCTTCGGCTACAGGGCGGTCCGCCGCGCTCTGCGGCCGTCCGACGAGCCCGGCACGACGGCGCCACGCGAATGAGGTGGGCCGTCGCGGCGGCCGGGGTGATCCTCGTCGGCACGCTGGGCTGGTCGGAGTGGGTGCACGCGCGGTCGAGCGGGAGGCGGCTCGGCGACGTCGCACCACGCGGCGGTCGTGAGGCGATCATCGTCCTCGGGTACCGGAACCGCGGCCGGCGCGCCAACTACATCAACCGGTATCGACTCCGCGTCGCGCTCCGCTCGATCGACAGCGATCGCGACGAGTCCGTCATCGTGCTCTGCGGCGGGGCCGTCGGGGGCGAGATCGCCGAGGCGGACCTCCTGCTCCGTCACCTGCGCGGCGTGCTCGGCTACGACGGCCCCGTGCTGCTCGACCGGACGAGCACGACGACGTGGCAGAACATCGAGCACGCGATCCCGCTCATCGAGGAGTTCGACGTCGTCAAGATCGCCTCGAACTCCCTGCACGCCGAGAAGGCGCGCGCTCATCTCCGGAAGCAGCGACCGGATCTCGCCCGGAGGCTCGTTCGAGCTCGCGAGCACCGCCTCGGCGAGGTCCCGCTGTTGAAGCCCTACGGGGCCGTCCGCGGCCTGTGGAGCCTGCGGTCCCTCTGACGCGACCCGCGCCTCCTGCCGCTCGCCGCGCCTCCCGCCTCCCGCCGCGCCAAGAACCGCGTTCGCGAAGATGAACTCCGATAGAACGCGGTTCATCTTCGCGAACGCGGTTCATCGCCGTCCGGAAGGCCGAGCCCCGGGCAGTCTGAGCGCCACCGCGTCGACCGGGAGCACTCTCGATGTCATGACCGATCGAGATGACACCTTCACCGCCCTCAGCGTGCAGCGCGCCCGCGAGAACGTCGCGGAGGGCGGCAAGCCGTTCGCCTGCCTGCTGGTGCGCGACGGCGAGGTCGTCGTCGAGGCGACCAACCACGTGGCGCAGACCGGCGATCCGACGGCGCACGCCGAGATCCGAGCGATCCGTCTCGCGGCCGAGCAGGGGCTCACCGACCTGCGCGGCATCGACGCCTACGTCACGGCCTACCCGTGCCCGATGTGCCTCGGAGCGCTGTACTACGCGCAGCCAGACCGCGTGATCTACGCGGTGAGCCGGGAGGAGGAGGGCGAGCACTACGAGGACGGCAACCGCCTGATGACCCTCGACACGTTCTACGACGAGTACGCGAAGCCCCTCGACGAGCGGACGCTCCGCGCCGAGAAGGGCCGCGCCGACGACGCCGTCGCCCCCTTCGTCGAGTGGACCGCACGACACCCGTCGTGATGCGTCACGACGGCACGGACCCGGGGGGCGTCGTGGAACCGGGGGGCGGCGTGGAACCGCCGACCGACGACGGACTGACCGACGCGCGGGCGCTCTTCCGGTCGCCCGACGGATCCGAGCCCGAGACCGTGGCCCGGGGCGACACGGTGTCGCGAGACACGCTCGCCGGGGCCGCCGCGCTCGGACTCGGGTCGGCCGTCCTGGCGACCCTCGGCGCGGTCGTCGTCGTCGCGGTCGCGGTGGGGCTGCCCATCCTCGCGATCGCACTCAGCGCGGCGGCGGCCTCCCTCCTGCTCTGACCCGAGGAGGCGCGGGTCGACACCGATCCCGCCACCGGCAATGCTCTTCGAGAGTGATGCACAAGAGTTCTTGCGCAACACCCCTTGTGGGTTCTATCGTCGTCGTATGACCCCTCGCGAGACCCCCCGGTCGACACTCACCTCGGCCGCCTCGATGCGCGTGATGGCGCATCCGACGCGGCTGCGCCTCCTCGGCCTCCTCCGCGAGCGCGGCCCGCAGACCGCCGCCCTCCTCGGCGACCTCGTCGACGAGGCGCCGGGCACGATCAGCTACCACCTCGGCAAGCTGGCGTCGATCGATCTCATCGAGCCCGCGGCGCCCCCGAACACGGATCAGCGCGAGCGCTGGTGGCAGGCGACCACGATGCTGACCTCGTGGGAGCCCGCCGAGCTGCTCGACGACCCCGCCGCCCTCGCCGCCTCGTCGGCCCTGCAGAAGTCGATCGCGCACGCCTACGCGAACCGCTACACGGATTACATCGATGCGGCACCGGGCCTGCCCCGCGAGTGGGTCGCGGCCGCGGCGAGCGGTGATCGCAGCCTGCGACTCACCGTCGACGAGCTGGCCACCCTGCGGGGCGAGCTCGAGGCTCTCGTCGAGCGCTGGGTCGCGGCGAGCGCGACCCGCGACCCCGACGACGACGGCGACGGCGGCGGCGCGGAGTCGGTCGTGCTCGTCTACCAGGCCTACCGGCGGCCCTGAGGTGTCGCGCGCATCGGGGCGCGAGGAGGCGCCCGAGAAGGCCCCGACGACGCGCGGCCCACGAGACCGCCGGGCGATCGGCGCCTTGACCGCCCTGCTGAGCGCTCACGCGGTGTCGCAGACCGGCAACGTGATCACGGCCTTCGCGGTCCCCTTCTACGTGCTCGGCCTCGGCGGTTCAGGCGTCGAGGTCGGCATCGCAGCGTTCTCCGCCACGGCGCCGGTGGTCGTCGGCGGAGCACTCGGCGGGGTGGTCGTCGATCGGGTCGGCCACCGCAGGGCGGCGATCGTGGCCGACCTCGTCAGCGGCGCCGCAGTCCTCGCGATGCCCGTCCTCGCCCTCACCCTCGGCCTCCCGTTCTGGGCGCTCCTCCTCCTCGTCTTCGCCGGGGGTCTGCTCGACACCCCCGGCCAGACGGCCCGCCGGGTGATGCTGCCCCGCCTGACCGACCGCGCAGGCGTCCGGCTCGAGCAGAGCGTGGGTCTGCTCGACGGCTCCGAGCGCTTCGCGAAACTCATCGGCGCTTCCGCCGCCGGGCTGCTCGTCGCCACGGTCGGGCCGATCTCCGCCCTGTTCGTCACGGCGGCGACGTTCGCCCTCTCGGCCGGGCTCACCGGCGCCTTCGTCCCCGCGACGCCGTCGGCGACCGCGCCGCGAGGCGACGGCGATGACGACTCGACCCGCGCCTCCTACTGGTCCGATCTCGCCGATGGGTTCCGCTTCGTGATGCGAGACCGGCTCATGCGCCTGATCGTCGGGCTCGTGCTGTTCACGAACCTGCTGGACGCCGCGCGAGGGTCGTCGCTGCTGCCCCTCTACGCGAACGACCGCCTCGGAGGCGCGGCCTCGTTGGGCCTGCTCGTCGCCGTCATGGGCGGCTGCGCCCTGATCGGCAACGTGGGCTTCGGGTTCGTCGCCCACCGCATGCCACGTCGCGTCACCCTCACGATCTGCTTCACCCTCGCCGGCGGGCCGCCCAGCACGGCCTTCGCCCTCGGCGCACCGCTGCCGGTCCTCGTGGCGGCGACGGCCATCGCGGGGCTCGCCGCCGGATCGATCAATCCCATCCTCGGCGCCGTCCAGCTCGAACGGGTTCCCGAGCACCTGCGGGGTCGTGTCTTCGGCCTCATCAACGCGGGGGCATGGGCCGGCGTGCCGTTCGGGGCCCTCCTCGGCGGGGTCGCCGCCGACACCGTCGGACTCGCCGTGGCCTTCGGCGTGATCGCCGTCGCGTACACACTCGCGACGCTGACCCCCCTGCTCGGCGGGTCCTGGCGACAGATGGAACGCGGTCGCGTCGCACTCGACTCGACGGCGACCGCCGGTGACGACCCTCCCGAGCAGCAGAACGGCCCCGGCGGGGGCGGGGCCGTTCCGATCGACGATCGTCAGGAGGGGCGTGGGGCGTGACGGGTCAGACGGCCCGACCCCGATCCGCTTCATCGTCAGCGGACGAAGCGGCGGACGAAGACGTGGCCGCGGCCGAAGCCGTGGCCGTCCTCGGGGCGCCCGCCAGCTCGATGTGCTCGACGTCGCCCTCGCCCTCGATCTCGTCGGGGATGACCAGCAGCTCGGAGATGCGTCGGCGGTCCATCACCGTCACCTGCAGGCGCGCGCCGTCGATCTCGACGACGTCGCCCACCCGGGCCAGACGACCCAGGCTCTCGATGACGAACCCGGCGACCGTGTCGGAGGCGCTGTCGGGCAGGTGGATGCCCGTGGCCTCCTCGAAGTCCTGGAAGTTCAGCCGACCGTCGACCGTGCCGCCGCCGGCGTCGAGGTCCTCCGCCGCCGACTCGGTGTCGTACTCGTCGAAGATCTCGCCGACGACCTCCTCGACCAGGTCCTCCAGCGTGACGATGCCGTCGGTTCCGCCGTACTCGTCGATGATGACGGCGATGTGGTGACCGCCCGCCCGCATCGAGGTCAGGGTGGGCAGCACGCGCGCCGTGGCCGGCAGATACGAGATGTCGCGCACGATGTCGCGCACGGGCGTGCTCGGGTCCTTCGTGATGGCCTCGAAGAGGTCGCGCACGTGCACGAACCCGATGATGTCGTCGATCGACCGGTCGATGACGGGGTACCGCGAGTACGGGCGGTCGTGCACCTCGGTGGCGGCGTCGCTGACCGTGCCCGTGCCGTCGACGGCCGTGACCTCGGGGCGCGGGCGCATGACCTGGCTGAGCTGACGATGACGCAGCGAGAGCACGTCGTCGAGGATCCGCCGTTCGTCGTCGGGCAGACCCTCGTGGCTCGAGACGATGTCGCGGAGCTCCTCCTCCGTCATCTCCTCGCCCGTCTTGTGCGGATCGCCGCCCAGCATCCGGACGACGAGGTTGGTCGAGATCGACAGCAGCCAGATCACCGGGCGCATGAGCACCGCGAAGACCGCGAGCACGGGGGCGACGGCGTACGCGAACGACGCGTTGCGCTGGATGGCCAGGCGCTTCGGGGCCAGCTCGCCGAGCACGAGAGAGAGGTAGGCGATGATCAGCGTGAGGCCGATGGTGGCCACGGTGGCGGCGGCCTGCTCGCCGAGCCCCCACGAGACCAGGACGGGCGTGACCGAGGGCGCGATCGAGGATGCGCCGTAGGCGGCCGATGCGAAGCCGGCGACCGTGACGCCGATCTGCACGGCGGCGAGGAACATGTTCGGATCGCGGGCCAGACCCGCGACCTTCTCGCCGCGCTTGCCACGGGCGGCGATGGCGTTGACCTGGCTCTCGCGCAGCGTGACCAGGGCCATCTCGGTGGCCGCGAACACACCTCCGACGAGGACGAAGACGACGACCAGGACGATGTTGAGGACGAGGTCGCCGTTCATCGGGTCGTGATGACGATCGACCGGGTGGTGCCCGGGGTCTTCCGGGCGCCCGGACTATGGCAGTCGGAAGACGAGGACGATGAGTCTGCTGTGCGCTTCATGGGAGGAGAGTACCGGCTGGAGGCTGCGAAACACCGGCCGCGGGATGCGGACTCCTGCGCGCCTCCTGCGGGCCACGGCGTAGCGTCGAGCCATGACCGAGAAGAAGCAGACCGAGCCCGTCATGGACGGCGCCACCGAAGCGACCAACGACGAGAAGCTCAGCGGGCTGATCGAGCAGGTCGAGCAGGACCACGGGCACGAGGGCGCCGGCGCCATGGCCGACCACCTCCGCGATCGCATGGACGAGACGAAGACCGAACCCGAGAACGCCGGCGACACCGAAGACTGACCCCCGAGTTGGGGAGGCGCGCGCACCCTCCGCGCGCACCCGGGCGTTCGCGAACTGGCTAGGGTGCGGACAGGGGGTTCTACCGACGTCGGGTCGCGGGGCTCCCTCAGCCGGATGGTCCGGCGCCGACGGGGCCTGAGATCACACGGGCCTGTCGGCTGAGACGTCGCCGGAGACGGCGCGATCAGGGGGAAGACATGGCCGTTCAGGCATCGACACGCAATCGGATCATCGGGGCGGCGGTGGCGATCGTCGTCGCCGTGATCGTCTCGTTCGGAGTGCGCATGGCGTTCCAGGCGTTCTCCGGCGACTCCAAGGAGGACGTCATCGCCGAGAGCGTGGAAGAGGCGAAGGGGCAGTACGACCTGCCGCAGCAGATCGACCAGGTCACGGTGCTCGACGACATCACCGCCGAGTCCGACGCGATCCACTACCACTACACGCTGGCCGGCGAGGGAGTCGAGAACGTCACGGAGGACCTCCTCTCGGAGTCCGTGCTCCCCCAGCTGTGCGGCACCGAGGCCACCCGCGACATCCTCGACCGCGACATCGGCATGAAGTACACCTACGAGGTCGAGGGCGGCGACGAGCTCGCACTCGCCTTTACCAAGGCCGACTGCTGAGCGGACGCCCCCGCGGCTGACGCCCCCGCGGCTGACGCCCGCCGGTGACTCGAACCCACCGACGACTCGAACCCGCCGACTCCCGCCACGGGGCTCGGCGGGTTCGTGCTTCCCGGGCGGGCGTCGACCTGGCAGAGTGAGGCGATGACCGATCGTGCCCGCGACGACAGCAGCCCCGCGACCATCGACCTCGACGGCGTCGACGACCTCTTCGGCCGAGCCGAGCGCCGCGACCGGGTGGTGCAGCTGGGCGTCGTGCTCGGGTGCGTCGGTCTCTGCTTCGTGAGGCCCGCCTCCTCGGGGCCCGCCGTCCGCGTCGCGTACCACGCGGCCCTCGCCGGGCTGGCGGGCGCGAGCATGGCCAGCGGACTGACTCGCGAGCCGTTCTCCGACCCGAAGATCGCCGCCGGAGGCGCGGCCGGGGCAGCAGGGGTCGTCCTCGCTCTCGCACGCACCACCGAGGCGCTCGACGAACGCCTGCACGTCTCCCTCGTGCGGGCGGGCATCGACCGGCCGCGCTGGATCATCGCCGCGATGGGCATCGCCGTCGGGGCGGGGTCGCTCGCACTCGACCGTCTCGCCACCGCCCGGCGCCACACCCTCGTCGAGGCCGAGGCCGCCGCCGTGACCGCCCCCGCCCACAGCGCATCGACCCCCGGCTGACCCGCACCGTCCACAGCTCCCCCGCGCAGGCGAAGTGCGCAGTCGTCGAGGCTCGTAGGCTCGACGCATGATGAACTCGATCGGCACGTACTCCATCGTCGTCCTGCTCACCTACGTCGTCGTCCTCGGGTTCGCCGTCGTCCTCGGGGTCCTGCTCGTCCGCACGCTGCTCTGGGTGATCCAGGCCCTGCAGTCGTCCGTACGCGAGCGGGAGCTGCGCATGGACCTGCTCCTCGCCACCGGGGACGACCCGGCCGACCCCGCCGACCCCGCCGACCCCGCGAAGTGAAACGGACGGTGCATCGTCGCGCGGTGTGCTCAGAGCGAACCCCGCGCCTCCTGACGACCTCGGCTGACACTCTCTGGGCATGAGGATCCTCGTGCTCGGCGGCACCGCGTGGCTCGGCCGCCACATCGCGTCGACAGCGATCGGCGCCGGTCACGAGGTGACGTGCCTCGCCCGCGGCACAGACGTGCCCGACGGCGCGACGCTCGTGCGTGCCGACCGCGACCGCGACGACGCCCTCGTCGGTGCCGCCCTCATCGGTGCCGCTGGGGACGTCGGGGCCGCCGGGGCCGCCGCTCGCTGGGACGCCGTCATCGACGTCGCCCGCGAGCCCGGTCATGTGCGCCGAGCGGTCCGCGCCCTCGAGCCGGTCGCCGACCGGTACCTCTTCGTGTCGACGACCAGCGTCTACGCTTCGGACGCCGAACTCGGCGCCGACGAGACGGCCGAGCGCGTCGAGCCGCTCGCCGCCGACCTGATGGACGGCCCCGACGACTACGGCCCCGCGAAGGCCGCCTGCGAAGACGCCGTCCTCGGCTCCTTCGGCCCCGACCGGTCGCTGATCGTGCGCCCGGGTCTGATCGGCGGCCCCGGCGACCCGACCGGCCGCACCGACCACTGGGTCTGGCGGTTCGCGCACCCGGCCCGCGCCTCCTCGGCACCCGGGGCCCCCGCCGAGCGTCGCGAGCCCGCCGAGCGTCGCAAACGCGGCGAGCAGGGCGAGGCCAGGGATCTCGGCGAGCCCGGCGAGCCCGGCATCGTGCTCGCGCCGGAGGCACCCGACCTCCCCACGGCGGTGCTCGACGTGCGCGATCTCGCCGACTGGCTCGTGCGCTGCGTCGAGCAGGGCGCGAACGGGGTGGCGAACGCGCTGGGCGAGGTCGTCTCGTTCGACGAGCATCTCGAGGCCGCACGCCGGGCCGCGGCGAGCGATGCGTCGATCGTGCGGGCTCCGGCCGAGTGGCTGCTGGCTCAGGGCGTGGGCCAGTGGGCGGGGCCGCGGTCGATGCCGCTCTGGATCGCCGACCGCGCCTGGCACGGCATGAACGCGCGGTCGACCGTCCGGGCGCGGTCTCTGGGGCTGGAGCCGCGCCTCCTCGTCGAGACCCTGCGCGACGCCCTCGACTGGAGGTCTCGACAGCCCGACCCCGACACGCGGCCGAGCGGACTGTCGAGCGCCGACCACGCGACCCTGCTCGCCGAGCTCGGCTCCCGCGCGACCTGACCCGCACCTCCTCCGCCCCGCCCGCAGCTCCACGTCGGTCAGAAAACGCCCCTCCGCGCGCCACGAAGGGCCGCTTCCGCCCACCCTGCGCGCCACCCCCAGCCCCCACCGCCCACGTCGGTCAGAAGACGCCCCTCCGCACCCCACGAGGGGCCACTTCCGCCCACCCTGCAGGCCACCCCCGGCCTCGCCCGACGAAGTCGCCCGGCCAGCACGCCACCGGCTGAGCACGACACCCCAGTACTGGTGAGCTTCCGTTCACATCGCCGAATCGAGCCGTCGACGGCGGTAGATTCGCGCCATGGACGACATCGATCGCGAGGAGCTGGCACGGGCCGAAGCCGAGGCCGCCGCGCTCCCGTCGCGTGAGCCGATCGTCGCCAGCCCGGCCTCGCTCGAGGGGACGGCGCGGGGTCGACTCCTCTCGATCGCCGCCCTCGTGCTCTGCCTGGTGACCGCCGTATCCGAGACCGCCTGGCTCGGTTGGGACAG
This sequence comes from Frigoribacterium sp. CFBP9030, assembly GCF_034045195.1. Taxonomy (NCBI): domain Bacteria; kingdom Bacillati; phylum Actinomycetota; class Actinomycetes; order Micrococcales; family Microbacteriaceae; genus Frigoribacterium; species Frigoribacterium sp. CFBP9030. The sequence goes on along the minus strand of NZ_JAXCWG010000012.1, from coordinate 22,392 downwards.
CCCGGTCGCGCACGTCGCCTGGCTGGCGCTCGGGGTGCTGCTGCCTGCGAGCATCGTGCTCGCGATCCTCGCCGGATCGCTCGCCGGGCGCTTCGGCAGGACACTCGGCATCATCGGCGGCGTCTGCCTCGTCCCGCCCGTCTCGTTCATCGTCGCAGCGCCCCTGACGGTCGTCCTCGGCTGAGCCGCTGCGCCCCGGGCAGGGTTTGACCTCACCCGCCGACGTCGGTCAGAAGATGCCCCTCCGCGCCCCACGAAGGGCCGCTTCCGCCCACCCTGCACGACACCCCCGGCCCCCACGGCCCACGTTGGTCAGAAGACGCCCCTCGGCACGCGACGAGGGGCCGCTTCCGCCCACCGTGCACGACGCCCCCGACCCCCACGGCCCACGTCGGCCAGAAGACGCCCCTCCGCGCCCCACGAAGGGCCGCTTCCGCCCACCGTGCAGCCCGGGCGCCCCGGCCCCAGGGCGCGCGCAGCGCTCAGACCCGCGCCGCGAGCACGTCGGCAGCCGCCGCCCGCGCCACGGCGAACGGCGAAGCGAAGGTCCGCATGCCGAGGGTGACGAGTCCGCCCTCGTGCAGCAGCATGAGCAGCCGCGCCGTACCCTCGGCGTCGCGCACCCCCGCCTCGCGGCACAGGGCGACGAACAGCTCGAGCATCCACGCCTTCTGCCGCACCACCTCGGGCAGGGCGAGCTCGATGTCGCTCTCGCCGCCCCCGACCCCCATCTCGGCGCGGGCGTTGATCGCGCTGCAGCCCTTGCGGTCGTTGTCGGGCACCCAGAGGATCGTGGCGTCGAAGACGGCCAGCACCCGGTCGACGCCGGGCTCGGGCACGAGGGCGAGCTGCGCGGCGATGTGCTCGCGCCATCTCTCGTCGCGATGCCGCAGGTACGAGACGACCAGCGCCTCCTTCGATCCGAAGCGGTCGTACAGGGTCTTCTTCGTGACGCCGGCCTCGGCGGCGATCGTGTCGACGCCGACAGCGTGGATGCCGCGTTCGTAGAAGAGGCGGGAGGCGGCGTCCAGCACGCGGCGGGCTCCGGGCGTCAACTCGGGCAGCGGGGGCAGCCCGGCGGGCGGGTCGGCGAGCAGGAGGCGCGAGGTCGTTCCGGATTCGGTCACCCACTCAGTCTACCGATCTGTATAGTCGACGGCATGAGTAAACAGATCGGTATACTCGGTGCGGTCGTCACCGTGCTGGCCTCCCTCGCGTTCGTCGCCTCGTGGAGCTCCGGATTCGTCATCGCCAAGATCGCCACCGCCGACGTGCCCGCGGCGACCCTGCTCGTCTGGCGGTTCGCTCCACTGGCGGTCGTGCTGCTCGCCGTGGCGTCCGCGACCGGCGCCTTCCGCGGGGTCCCCCGCGTCGAGCTGCGCCGACAGGCCGTGATCGGCCTCTTCGCCCAGTTCGGCTACTGCGCCTTCGTCTACGCCGCCGTCGGCTCGGGCATCGCCACCGGCACCACGGCGCTGATCGACGCCGTGCAGCCGCTCGTGGTCGCGACGCTCGTCGGGCCGCTGCTCGGTCTGCGCGTGCGGGGGGCCCAGTGGGCGGGCCTGGCGCTCGGCGCGGTCGGCGTGGCGGCCGTCGTCGGCTCGCAGCTCGGCGGCTCGACGGCCCCCGCGGCGGCGTATCTGCTGCCCGCACTGGCCATGGCGTGCCTCATCGTCGGGACGTTCGTCGCGCGCCGGTCGGAGGCGCGCCTCCCCGTGCTCACGATCATGACCATCCACGTCTCCGTCGGCGCGGCCGCCCTGATCGTCCTCGCCGTCGCGACGGGCGCACTCGTGCCGCCGGCCGACCCGCAGTTCTGGCTGGCAGCCCTGCTGTCGGCGGCCCTGCCGAGCCTCGTCGCCTACAGCCTCTACTGGTGGCTGCTGCGCCGGGTCGGCATCACGGCGCTGAACGCGCTGCTCTTCCTGGTCGCACCGACGACGGCCCTCGCGGGCACGGCGATGTTCGGCGAGCCGCTGACCGGCTGGACGATCGTCGGGTTCGTGCTGTGCGCCTCCGGAGTCGCCCTGGTGCTGGTCTTCGACCGCGCCCACCGCCCGGTCGCCGCCGCCGCCGCCCCCGACGCCGCCACCGCCCCCGCCCCCGCGAAGAAAATCGACGCGCGCGTGAACGATCCGCATCTCGCCGTCGTAAGCCCCTCCACAAGCGTCGTCCGACCGGATCACGCCCCGCGAGAGGCAGAGGAAGCATGTCGAAGATGAACCGTTCCGTCCGCACCCTGACCATCGGAGGCGCTGCCGCGGCCGCCCTCACCCTGTTCGCCGCCGCTCCGGCGAGCGCCGAGACCGAGGTCGCCGAGCCCTCGAGCTTCACCAGCGCCTTCACGGTGATGGCCACGCCCGACCAGGTGATCAACAACGACGGTGTGGCGACGCCCGGCCAGGAGGGCGCCACCGGCACCTTCGACTTCCGCATCAACAGCGATCAGAACATCATCTGCTACGACATCACGCTCTCGGGCGTGACGGGCGACTACATGAGCCCGGCCAAGACCGCGACGCACATCCACGAGGCCGCCGCGGGCAAGTCCGGCCCGCCGCGCATCGCGTTCCCGAACCCCGTCGACGACGGCTCGGGCGAGCGCACCAGCAGCGGCTGCATGCAGGGCCCGTTCACCACGGGCGTGACGAGCGATGCGGGCGCCGACACCGGCGAGGGCTTCACGCTCGCGCAGATCGAGGCGAACCCCGCCGGCTTCACGGGCGACTCGCACACGGCCGACTTCGCGGCGGGCGTCGTCCGCGGCCAGCTGACCCAGGTGCCGGTCGGCGGTGTCGACACGGGTGCAGGAGGCGCGGCGAACGCCTCCACCGGCGACTCGGCCCTGATCGGCGCCGGCGCGTTCGGCGCCCTCGGACTGCTCGGTGCCGCCGGCGTGCTCGTCGCGCGTCGTCACCGCCGCCAGGAGTCCTGATCTCCCGCGGTCGCCACACGACGGGTGCGCTGCGTGAGCGGCGCACCCGTCGGGCGGCCGCGCCCCTGGTCGTCTCGGCCGCCGCGGTGGTCGCCCTCGTGCTGACCGGCTGCGCGCCCGGTTCAGGAGGTGCGCCCGGTTCAGGAGGCGCGCCGGCCACCCCGACGGAGGTCACCGCCCCGACGGGGTCGGGTCCGACGGCGGAGCCGAGCGCGCCTCCTGCCGGGTCCTCCGCTCCAACGGCCGCACCGACCCCGGCGGCGCCGCCGGCGATCGCCGACGGGGTCGCCCCGATCAGGGTGTCGGTTCCGTCGATCGAGCTGGACGAGCCCCTCATCGACCTCGGCATCGCCGCCGACGGACGGATGGAGGTCCCGACGGACTTCGACGACGTGGGCTGGTTCACCGGAGGCGGTCGACCCGGCGGGAGGGGACCGACCGTCATCGCGGCGCACGTCGACTCGACCACGGGGCCGGCGGTGTTCGCGCGACTGTCGGAGGTCGTGGTGGGCGACGAGGTCGAGGTGCTCGACGCCGACGGCACGCCCGCCCGCTACGCCGTGACCGAGGTCGAGGACTTCGCCAAGGCGGACTTCCCCACGGCCAGGGTCTTCGGCGCGACCGCCGACGACTCGCTGCGCCTCATCACCTGCGGCGGATTCTTCGACCGGAGCGTCGGGCACTACGACGACAACCGCGTCGTCTTCGCCGAGCGCGTGTCGTAGGCACTCACCCCTGCCGATCGAGTGGTCGGAAGATGCTCTTCCCAGCCGAGGGAAGGACATCTTCCGACCACTCGACGCGGGGCCTTGCCGCGAATCGGCGCACGGTGGTCGCTTCGCGCCCTTCCCGCCGCCCCAGAGGGCATCTTCTGACCAACGACTCGGGGTGCTTCCGGTACGCATTCCGAGACGCACACGAGGGCTGGTCAGCTTCACTTCGACGCAGATGCGGACTTATGCTGGCCTCCATGGCTCAGATACGGATCCGAGACGCCGCGCTCTTCCTCGGCGTCAGCGACGACACCGTCCGCCGGTGGATCGCCGACGGCACCCTCGTCGGCGAGCGCGACGCCTCGTCGCGCACCGTCGTCGACGGGCTCGCCCTGGCTCGACTCGCGCGTGAGAACGCCGTGCTGCCCGACGACCCCTCGGGCATCGGTCGATCGGCGCGCAACCGCTTCGTCGGGCTCGTGACCGACATCGTGATGGACACCGTCATGGCGCAGGTCGAGATCCAGTGCGGCCCGCATCGCGTCGTCTCGTTGATGAGCAGCGAGGCGGTGCGCGAACTCGGTCTCGAGCTCGGCTCGGTGGCCGTCGCCGTGGTGAAGGCCACGACCGTGATCGTCGAGACGCCTCAGCGACCGGTGGGCGCATGAGCACCCCCGCGGCCCGGAGTGCCGGCGGTCCCGTTCGCTCGGGGCGCAGTCTCCGCACCCGCCGCACCGGCGTGCTCGGCACCGTCGCGCTGACGCTTCTCGCGCTGACCGCGTGCGGGGCATCCGGCGGCGATGCGACCTCGGCGTCGGACTCGTCGGGCGGCGACGAGCTGTCGGGCAGCGTGACGGTCTTCGCCGCCGCATCGCTCACGGGCTCGTTCACCGACCTGGCCGCCGACTTCGAGGCCGCGCATCCGGGGGTGTCGGTCGACCTGAACCTCGCGGGCTCGTCCGATCTCGCCACGCAGATCGTCGAGGGGGCGCCCGCCGACGTCTTCGCCTCGGCCGATGCGAAGAACATGAGCACGGTGGTCGACGCGGGCCTCGCGGACGGCGACCCGGTCGACTTCGCGACGAACATGCTCGAGATCGCCGTGCCTCCGGGTGATCCCGCCGGCGTGCGCGACCTCGCCGATCTCGCCGACCCCGATCTGAAGGTCGTCGTCTGCGCCCCCGCCGTGCCCTGCGGCGCGGCGACGACCACCGTCACGGAGGCGGCGGGGGTCGCGCTGACCCCGGTCAGCGAGGAGTCCTCCGTCACCGACGTGCTCGGCAAGGTCACGTCGGGCGAAGCCGACGCGGGGCTGGTCTACGTGACCGACATCGCCGCCGCGGGCGACGCCGTCGAGGGCGTCCCCTTCGACGAGTCGACCGAGGCCGTCAACACGTACCCGATCGTGGCGCTCACCGACTCCCGTGAGTCGGATGCGGCGCAGGCGTTCGTCGACTACGTGGCCGGTCCCGACGGCCGAGCGGTGCTCTCGGCGGCCGGATTCGGGTCGCCGTGACGAGGCGCGGGCCCGTCGGCCGCGCACCCGCCCTCGGCATCCCGGGGGGTGTGCTGATCGCAGCCGCCTTGGGCGCGGCATTCGTGGTGCTGCCCCTCGCGGCGATGGTGCTGCGGGTGGACTGGCCCCGCTTCATCCCGCTCGTCACATCGGAGTCGTCGCTGTCGGCGCTCCTCCTCAGCCTCCGCACCTCCGTCGCCGCGACCGCCCTCTGCGTCGTCTTCGGCGTGCCGATGGCCGTCGTGCTGGCACGGGCGCGATTCCGCGGGCAGCAGCTGCTGCGCGCGCTCGTGCTGCTGCCGCTCGTCCTCCCACCCGTGGTGGGCGGCATCGCGCTGCTCTACACGTTCGGCCGGCGAGGGCTGCTCGGCGGGGTGCTCGACGTGCTCGGCGTCGAGATCGCGTTCTCGACGACGGCGGTCGTCCTGGCGCAGACCTTCGTCGCCCTGCCGTTCCTCGTACTCAGTCTCGAGGGCGCCCTGCGCACCGTCGGCACGCGGTACGAGGTCGTGGCCGCGACACTCGGCGCCCGACCGACGACCGTGCTGCGCCGCGTCACGCTGCCTCTCGTGCTGCCCGCGGTCATCTCTGGCGCCGTGCTGTCGTTCGCCCGGGCCCTCGGAGAGTTCGGCGCGACGCTGACCTTCGCCGGCAGCCTGCAGGGCACGACCCGCACCCTCCCGCTCGAGATCTACCTGCAGCGCGAGACCGACCCCGACACGGCCGTCGCCCTCTCGCTCGTACTGGTCGTCGTCGCCGTCGTGATCGTCGCGGTCGCGCATCGGGTCGGCGGGTTCGCGCCCACCCGCGGGGCGGCGCCCCCGGACCGCCCGTCGACGGACGCTCCCGACCGTGCCGACGGCGGCCTGCGAGCGGATCGCGTTCCGCTGCGCTCCTCCCCGCCCACCGCGCCTGCGCGTCGTCTCGACGTGACCCTCCGGGTCGACGAGCGCGACGTCGACCTCCACCTCGTCGTCGCGCCGGGCGAGACGGTGGCCGTGCTCGGCCCGAACGGCGCGGGCAAGTCGACGCTGCTCGGCGCCGTCGCCGGGCTCGTGCGACCCGATGCGGGTCGGATCACCCTCGACGACGCCGTGCTCGCCGAGGCGGGTCGTGACCGGGGCGACGCGTCGTCGTGGCTCGCACCGCACCTCCGCGGCGTCTCGCTCCTGGCGCAGGAGCCGCTGCTCTTCCCGCATCTGACCGTGCTCGAGAACGTGGCGTTCGGCCCGCGCAGCGCAGGGCGCCCCGCCGACGAGGCACGCCGCGCGGCCCGGCGCCGGCTCGACGAGGTCGGGGTGCTCGATCTCGCGGGCCGGAATCCGGCCGAGCTGTCGGGCGGTCAGGCTCAGCGGGTCGCCATCGCCCGGGCGCTCGCGTCGGAGCCGGGCGTCCTGCTGCTCGACGAGCCCCTGGCGGCGCTCGACGTGGTCGTCACGCCCGCCCTGCGTCGGACCCTGCGGCGCGTGCTCGCCGATCGCACCGTGGTGATCGTCACGCACGACGCGCTCGACGCCTACACGCTCGCGGATCGCGTCGTCCTCGTCGAGGGCGGTCGCATCGTCGACGAGGGGACGCCGACCGAGGTCTTCGACCGTCCGCGCACGCGCTTCGCTGCGCGGCTCGCCGGCGTGAACCTGGTCACCGGGGTCGTCGACCGGGGCGCGGTGCGGGTCGACGCCGACACGCGCCTCGGCGTCGGCACCGGCTCGGGAGCCGACCGCCTCATGACCGAAGGAGGCGCCGTGTCGTTCGCCGTGCCTCCTGCCCTGGTCACCGTGTCGTTCGATCGGCCCGACGACGCCTCGCGAGAATACGTCCGGGGCGAGCTGCTCGACCTCGAACCGCGGGGCGACGTCGTCCGGCTGCGGGGCGCGCTGCTGTCGGCCGACCTCAGCCCGAGGCGGGCCGCCGAGCTCGACGACCGCGTCGGGCACCCCGTCTGGTTCTCGTTCGACCGCGCGGCCGCCGAGGTCTACCCCGTCGATCGCCGCTGAGCGCACGCCCGCGGTCCCGGACCCGGCCCCGACCCCGACCCCGACCCCAGCCCACGCCCTGGCCCACGCCGCAGCCCGCGCCTCAACCCCAGCCGCAGCCCGACCTGCCGCTCTGCTCGAGGCTCAGCCCCCGATCGCCACCCCGAGCACCGCGGCTCCGACCGACAGCACCAGCACGCCGACGACGTTCAGCGCGCCGGCGCCGCGACGCCCGTCCGCGAGCAGTCGCGCGGTCTCGACGCTCGCCGTGCTGAACGTCGTGTACCCGCCGATCAGTCCGCCGCCCGCGACGAGCAGCACCTCGTGCGAGATCCCGCCGGTGGACGCCAGCCCGGTCAGCAGCCCGAGCGCGAACGACCCCGTCACGTTGATCAGCGCGGTGCCGAGCGGCAGCCGTCGCGGCGCCGAGTCGACTCGCGTCCGCGCCGCGATCGCCGACCGCACGATCCCGTCGACGACGAGGCGCAGCGCCGCACCCACCCCGCCCGCGAGCGCGATGGCGACGAAGACGAGCGGGCCGGTCATGCCGTGCCTCCCTGCCCGTGTCCGGGCGGGCGGCGGTCCACGCGCCGGTCGCCACGTCGGTCGCCACGCCGGTCGTCGCGCCGGTCGCCACGTCGGTCGTCGCGTCGGTGCAGTCGTCCAGCCAGGGCGATGCCGGCCCCGGCGGCGAGAGTCCCGAGCACCACCGACGACACGGCGTAGGCGAGGGCCATCACGAGGCCGCCCCCCGATCCGAGCAGTCCGACGTCGACCGCGAAGGCGCTGTACGTGGTGAAGCCGCCGATCAGCCCCGTCCCCACGAGCAGCCGCGCCGTCCGACGCCGCCCCTCGTCCGATCCCCGGCGCACCAGCGACTCGAGCAGCAGACCCAGCGCGAACGAGCCGACGAGGTTGATGACGAGGATCGCGACCGGGAACCCCCCGGGAGGCGCGGCGAACGTCAGCGCCAGCCCCTCGCGCAGCGCGGTCCCCACCATGCCGCCGAGCGCGACCAGGCCGAGCGAGCTCCACCGCAGGTGAAGGGGCCGGGTGGCGGCGGGTCGCGAGCCGTGGCCGTCGCCGGAGTGGGATGCCGGGTCGTCTGTCACCGCGCCTCCTCGTCGTCCCTCGATCGCGCGCCGATACGCGCCCCGCCGAGGGTACCCGCGTCTGGCCCCGGCTCCGGCTCCGGCTCCGGCTCCGACTCCGACTCCGACTCCGGAGCGGACCCGAGACCGGAAGCCCGCCCCCGTTGTCAACCCCTCGCGGCCTCATGGGGCGGACCGCGCCTCCTCGGCCGTTTCCGCATTGACTGTCCGAGGCACCCGACCTCGAGGAGACCCATGAGCACCCCCGCCCCCGACAGCGCCCCCGCGGCGTCCGACAGCTCGCCGTCGAAGCTCAAGCAGGCGATCACCGGGCCGCTGCTGTACCTGTTCATCCTCGGCGACGTGCTCGGTGCGGGCATCTACGCGCTGATGGGCACGCTGTCGGCCGAGGTCGGCGGGGCGCTCTGGGCGCCGTTGCTGCTCGCGCTGCTGCTGGCACTGTTGACGGCGGGCTCGTACGCCGAGCTGGTCACGAAGTACCCGAAGGCAGGAGGCGCGGCGATCTTCGCCGAGCGCGCCTTCCGTCAGCCGGTCATCTCGTTCCTGGTCGGGTTCAGCATGCTGGCCGCCGGGGTGACGAGCGCGGCCGGTCTGTCGCTGGCCTTCGCGGGCGACTACCTCGGCACGTTCGTCGACCTGCCGGCCGTGCCGACGGCCATCGCGTTCCTCGCCCTGGTGGCGTGCCTGAACGCACGGGGCATCAGCGAGTCGCTCAAGGGCAACGTGATCATGACGGTGATCGAGGTGTCCGGTCTCGTCGTCGTGATCGCCGTCGTGGCGATGATGCTCGGCGGCGGGGGCGGCGACGTCGGCCGGATCGGCGAGTTCCCCGTCGACGCGAACCCCGCCATCGCGACTCTCGGCGCCGCGATCATCGCGTACTACTCGTTCGTCGGCTTCGAGACGAGCGCCAACATCGCCGAGGAGGTGCGTGATCCGTCGCGCGTCTACCCTCGCGCCCTCTTCGCCTCGCTGATCACGGCCGGCGTCGTCTACGTGCTCGTCGGGCTCGCGAGCTCGATCGCCCTGCCCGCGTCGGAGCTGTCCGACTCGACCGGACCGCTGCTCGCCGTCGTCTCGGCCTCGGGCGCCGGGATCCCCGAGTGGGTCTTCAGCCTGATCGCCCTGGTGGCTGTCGCGAACGGCGCGCTGCTGACGATGATCATGGCGAGCCGCGTCACGTTCGGAATGGCGGAGCAGGGTCTGCTGCCCCGCGCGCTCGGCGCCGTGCTGCCCCGCCGCAAGACGCCGTGGGCGGCGATCCTCGTGACGACGGCCGTGGCGATGGGGCTGACGCTGATCGGCGACATCGGCACGCTGGCCGAGACCGTCGTGCTGCTGCTGCTCTTCGTCTTTATCAGCACGAACGTGGCGGTGCTCGTGCTGCGTCGCGACCGGGTCGAGCACGAGCACTTCCGGGTGTGGACGGCCGTGCCGGTGCTGGGCGTGGCCTCGTGCGTGCTGCTGCTGACGCAGCAGAGCGGGCAGGTCTGGCTCTTCGGAGGCATCCTGCTCGCCGCGGGCGCCGTGCTCTTCATCGTGGCGCGCCTCCGCTCGAAGGCCCCCGCCGCCCGCTGACCCGCCGCCCCCACGACGCCACGAGATGGACACGACGCCAGAAGAACTCCTGGCGTCGTGTCCATCTCGTGGCGTCGTGCCGAGTCGGGCGCGGGGCCGCGGGGGTTCGAGTCCCTCCAGGGGCACATCGGCGCGCAGCGTCGTTAGGGTGCCCCTGGAGGGACTCGAACCCCCAACCCTTTCCTTAGGACGGAACTGCTCTTCCATTGAGCTACAGAGGCTGACCCGGCGAGTCTACCGAACCCGCGCCTCCCCCCGTCCGGGCGCACCATGAACCGCGTTCGCGAAGATGAACCGCGTTCTATCGTGGTTCATCTTCGCGAACGCGGTTCATCGCGGGTGAGGTCGACGACCCCGGCCCGCCCACGCGGCACCTCTACGCAGCGGCGGCCAGGAACTCGTCCCACTCGCGCTGCGGCCGCTCGACCCCGCGCACCACCCACCCCACCCCGTGCGGAGCCTTCGGCGCCCACCGCAGCGACCACCCCATCTCGGCCGGAGTCCGGTCGCTCTTCAGGTTGTTGCACTTGAGGCAGCACGCGACGAGGTTCTCCCAGCTGTCGGCGCCGCCGCGCGACCGCGGCTGCACGTGGTCGATCGTGGTCGCACCCCGCCCGCAGTAGGCGCAGTGGTGGGCGTCGCGTCGCAGCACCCCGCGCCGCGACACCGGGATCGTCCGCCCGTGCGGGATCCTCACGTACCGCGTCAGCACGATGACCGACGGCCGGTCGTACGAGGCGTGGGCGGCGAGCACCGGATGCTCGGCGTCGGCCGACACGACCGTCGCCTTCTGGGTCATGACGAGCACGAGGGCCCGCCGATCGGACACCACGGCCAGCGGTTCGAAGCCGGCGTTGAGAACGAGAGTGCGCATGCTGTCCCTTTCGAAGCACCCTGGACGGCTTCCAGGGATTCGATCCGTCTCGCAGCAGCCGGGCCCAGCAGTGCCCTCCGAACGAAAGAGAGCACCGCCCCTCAGGGCAGTGCTCTATCGGTCGGCTGGGCGTCGTATGTGCTCGCTCGACCGCGCACCCATGGTGCGAGCGGCGGTCGTGCGAGGCATGTGACTCTCCTGGTCTCAGCGGTGCTCCGAGATCGCCAGGTTAACCCCGAAGAGCCGCCCTGCCTAGAGGCGGGGCGGCTCTTCACAGCCTGTTCACGCGGAGCCGAGGAGGCGCGGGTCGGGTCAGACCCCGAAACGCACGTAGTGCACGGCGTCCGTCCACAGCGGCCGCACGCTCACGACGCCGCCGGGCTTGGGCGCGTCGAGGATCATCCCGTTGCCGGCGTAGAACCCGTCGTGCGAGCCGTCGTTGAAGATGATGACGTCGCCGGGCTGCGCCTCGGCGGCCGAGATCGGCGTGCCGAGCGCCCCCTGAGCGGGCACCGAGTGCGGCAGCGAGATGCCGTACTGGGCGTAGACGAACATGATGAAGCCCGAGCAGTCGAAGCCAGCCGGGGTCGCTCCGCCGTAGACGTACGGGGTGCCGAGGTACTGCAGGGCCGTCTGGTAGACGGCGTCGAGGCTGAAGGCCCCGGGGGTCGCGGCGCCGGCGGCCGGAGCGGCGGCTGCCGCGGCCGACGTCGACGACGTGGCCTCGCCGGCCGTCGCGACGTACTCCGACGCGGTCGGGCCGCTGTAGCTCGCGTACTGCTCGGCCAGCTGGGCGCGCTCCTGCTCGCGCTCGACGGCCTCGGCGGCCGCCGCTGCGGCCTGGTCGAGAGTCGCCTGCGAGGTCGCGGTGTAGCCGTCGCGACCCGTGTCGGCGGCGGCCACGCCGTCGGCGACCGAGACGGTCTGCGCGTCGGCGGTGCGCGACTTCGTCAGCGCGGCGGAGGCCGCGGACTCCGTCGACACGTCGGACGCACCGGTCGCGCCCGGGGTCTGGGCGAACGCGGGCAGGGCCAGCGTGCCGAAGAGACCGGCGGTCAGCGTCATCACGGTCACCGAGACGGCCGTGCGGCGAGCGCTCGTGCGGCGTCGCGGTGCAGGGGCGGCGGCCGCGGCGCGTCGGAGCGACGAACGGGTCGGGAGGTCGGAGGGGGTGCGGAGGGCAGCGGTCTTCGGCTGCTCGTTCTCGTGTCGGGCGGGAACAGGCTGGGTCAAGAGGGTGGTTCTCCGGCGTCTCGACAGCACTAGGGATGCTGGCCCGTCCGTTCGTCAGATCAACGTCTCATGGCAAGAGACGGGAGCTGCGAGACGTCTTGCCACGGATCCCGCGACCGGCTTCCTGGCCGAGGGACTCTGCGACTGTACGCGAAGCCCTGCGTGAAATCATCCTCGAGAGGGATATTTGTAACGAATTGGTAAACAGCCGAACGAGGGCTGGGAATCAGCTCGACACGTAGATGTGCTGCGCGACCTCGTTGGGCAGCTCGAGGCCCTCGTCACGACCCTCGGCCTGCACGAAGACGTACGAGCCGGCAGCGGTGACGGTCGCCGAGCTGCCGGGCATGACCCCGGCGTTCTGCAGCTGCTGCAGCAGCTCGGGCTCGAACTGCACCGGCTCGGCCAGACGGCGGATCGGGCGGGTGACGCCCTCGGGGTTCTCGGCCACGACCTGCACCAGGTTGACGACCCCGTCGAGGAACCGACCGGCCGGCGAGTCGCCGAGCTCGTCGAGACCGGGGATGGGGTTGCCGTAGGGCGACTCGGTCGGGTGGTCGAGCATCTCGAGCAGGCGGCGCTCGACCTGCTCGCTCATCACGTGCTCCCACCGGCAGGCCTCGTCGTGGACGTACGCCCAGTCGAGGCCGATGACGTCGGCGAGGAGGCGCTCCGCGAGGCGGTGCTTGCGCATCACGTGGGTCGCCTTGCTGCGCCCATCGTGGGTCAGCTCGAGGTGGCGGTCGCCCGAGACGACGACGAGACCGTCGCGCTCCATCCGGGCGATCGTCTGCGAGACGGTCGGACCGGAGTGGCCGAGGCGCTCGGAGATGCGCGCACGGAGCGGCACGATGTTCTCTTCTTCGAGGTCGAGGATCGTGCGCAGGTACATCTCTGTGGTGTCGACGAGATCGGTCAACAGGGGCCTCCCGGTGGAACGCGTGGACTACCCCGTCAGCCTAGTGGCTGCACGCTGGGCGCTCCGCCGCGGTCACTAGGATCGACGCATGGCGGACATCTCGATTCCCACTGACCTCCTGCCCACCGACGGTCGATTCGGCTGCGGGCCGTCGAAGATCCGCGGCGCACAGCTCGAGCACCTGGTCACCGCGGGGGCGAGCCTCCTCGGCACCTCGCACCGGCAGGCGCCGGTCAAAGACCTGGTCGGGCGGGTGCGCGCCGACCTCGGCGAGCTGTTCCGCATCCCCGAGGGCTACGAGGTCGTGCTCGGCAACGGCGGCTCGACCGCCTTCTGGGACGCCGCGGCGTTCGGCCTCGTCGAGAAGCGCGCCGAGAACCTGTCGTTCGGCGAGTTCGGCTCCAAGTTCGCCAAGGCCAACGCGGCGCCCTGGCTCGAGGCGCCGCACGTGATCACGGCCGAGGGCGGAGCACTGGCCGAGGTCGAGGTGCTCGAGGGCGTCGATGTCTACGCCTGGCCGCACAACGAGACGTCCACCGGCGTGATGGCCCCCGTCACCCGGGTCGACGGCGACGCCGGCGCGCTGACCGTGGTCGACGCGACGAGCGCGGCCGGGGGCATCGACTTCGACGCGACGCAGGCCGACGTCTACTACTTCGCCCCGCAGAAGAACTTCGCCAGCGACGGCGGTCTCTGGCTCGCCCTCTTCTCCCCCGCGGCGATCGAGCGCGTCGAGCGCATCGCCGCGAGCGGCCGGTACATCCCCGAGTTCCTCAGCCTGAAGAACGCCGTCGACAACTCGCGGCTGAACCAGACGCTGAACACCCCGGCGCTCACCACCCTGCTGCTGCTCGAAGACCAGACGCGCTGGATGCTCGACAACGGCGGCCTCGCCGGGATGGACGCCCGCACGCGCGAGTCGTCGTCGGCCCTCTACGACTGGGCGACCGCGTCCGACTACGCGACGCCCTTCGTGGTCGACCCGTCGCACCGCTCGCAGGTCGTCGCCACGATCGACTTCGCCGAGTCGATCGACGCCGCCGCGGTCGCGAAGGTCCTGCGGCAGAACGGCATCGTCGACACCGAGCCGTACCGCAAGCTCGGGCGCAACCAGCTGCGCGTCGCCACCTTCGCGGCCATCGAGCCCGACGACGTCCGCCAGCTCATCCGCTCGATCGACCACGTCGTGAGCGCCCTGGCCGTCTGACGGTCGGGTCCGCAGACGACGAAGACCCCCTCGCATCAGGCGAGGGGGTCTTCGTCGTCCGACACCGTGGAGGGCCGAGGAGGCGCGCCGTGCGCCCCTGAGATCATCTACCGCCGGCGACGCCTCCGCGGCCTGCCGCTGCCGGACTGCTCGCCCCGGGTCGAGCCCGCGTCGGGCTGCTGGCCGTCGTCGGAGTCGTCGTCGTCCGAGTCGTCGTCGTCGTCATCGTCGTCATCGTCGTCGTCGTCGTCGTCGTCGTCGGACGATCCGCCGTCCGTCGTCACGTCGAGGTCGTCGATGTCGACGCCGTCGACGTCGCCCCCGTGCACGATGCTGCCGCGCGGCGCATCGTCGTCGGAGTCGCCCTCGTCCGACTCGTCCTCGTCATCGGAGTCCTCGTCGTCTGAATCGTCGTCGTCATCGTCGGAGTCGTCGTCATCCGAGTCGTCCTCGTCGTCGGACTCGTCATCGTCCGACTCGTCGTCGCCCTCGGCGCCGTCGCGCGCCTCCTGGGCCTGCATCTCGGCAAGCCGGTCGGCCCACGGCACCCAGTCGGGTGCGATGAGGGCGTCGTCGCCCGGCATCAGCTCGGCCTCGAGCACCGAGGGCTCCTCGCCCTCGAGGTGCGCGACGCTGACCGTCCAGAACCAGCCGGGGTAACCGGGCAGCAGGGTCGCGAACCGGACCGAGGTGACTCCCGGCTCGTCGTCGACGGCCGGGGCCTCGGCGCCGATCGTCTCGTCGGGGGTGATCTCGAGCAGGGCGCGGCGCGCGAGCTCGGACCAGGGGGTCGTCACGGCGTCAGGCATCGAAGGAGTCGGCGACGGTTCGGAGGAGGACGGCGATGCGGGCGCCGTTCTGCGGGTAGCGACCGTGGCGGAGGTCTCCGCCGGCCTTGTCGAGCACCTTCACGAGGTCCTCGACGATGACCGCCATGTCGTCGGCCGAGCGCCGGCTCATCTTCGCGAGACTCGGTGCGGCCTCGAGCACGCGCACCGAGAGGGCCTGCGCACCGCGCTTGCCGTCGGCGATGCCGAACTCGAGACGGGTCCCCGCCTTGACACCCACGGTGCCGGCGGGCAGGGCCGACGCGTGGAGGAAGACCTCGTGGCCGTCATCGCTGCTGATGAAGCCGAAGCCCTTCTCGTCGTCGTAGAACTTGACCTTGCCGGTGGGCATGACTTGACTCCTAGAAGAGGTGGGGGTGAAAGCGACCTCAGTTTAGAGCGAGAGGTCGGGGCGCGCCCCCGCTATCCTGTGCAGGTGGCTGAGAAGACCGACGAGAGCACGCCGACGAGCGTCCATCGTACTGAACGCGTGCTGATCTTCATGATCGCGGCGATCGTCGTCCTGTCGATCGTCGCCTTCGTCGTCCGTCTGATCGGAAGCGTCACGGGCGTCTCCGACTACACGGTCGGCGTCTGGCCGGCGATCAGCGTGCTGCCGCTCATCGGTCTCCCCCTCGCCATCCTGCTGATCATCGCCTACGTCGTCGCCAGCGCTGCCCGACGTGTGCGAGAGAACCGGGGCACCACACGGTAGACGCAGCACCCGGCTGCGCAATCTTCGGAGGTCGACCCCAATGACCAGTGCACTCGATCTCGCGGGCGTGCTTCGCAGCGCCCCGACCGACGATCTGCTCCGACGCCTGTCGGCCAGACAGCTGCGCCCCTCGACCGTCCACGACGCGTTCGACCTCGCCGACTCGCTGCTCGAGCCGGCCTCGGTGCGCGACGTGCTGTCGCGCCTCGACCGCACCGAGCTGCGACTGCTGCAGGCGGCGCGCGAGCCGGCCGACACGGCGACGCTGGCCGAGCGGCTCGCGAGCCCCGCCGACGACGCCCTCTCGCCGGTCGAGACGGCCGTCGCGCACCTCCTCGACCTCTTCCTGCTCGTGCCGTCGACCGACGGCCGGATCGTCGCCACCCCCGACGCCGTCGGCGAGCGCCTCGACGACGACCCGCTGCTCTCCGCCGAGCGGCTGGCCGACGAGAGACCGCCGGTCGTGCTCGAGGCGGTCGACGACATCGATCGGGAGGCCGTCGACGCGCGATCGTCCGAGCGCCTCTACGCCATCGTGATCGAGGTCGCCGAGATCCTCCGTGCGCTCGAGCAGTCGCCGGCCCGCGAGCTGGCCAAGGGCGGGCTCGCGCTGCCCGAGACGCGCCGCCTCGCCGAGGCCGCGCGCATCGACGTCGACGACGTCAGCACGCTGCTGGGCATCACGACCCGCGCCGGGCTCGCCCGCACGAGCCCCGACGGCTGGGTCGTCACCGCCGAGGCGAACGCCTGGCTGGCCTCGTCGTGGCCCGACCGCTGGGAGGCCCTGACGAGCTCGTGGCTCGAATCGCTGCCGCCCGAGATCGTCGCCGTGCTGCGTCAGCGCGTCGAGACCTCGTGGGGCGAGCCGCTCCGCGAGTTCACGCTCTGGGCCTACCCCGCGGGTGCGGCGTGGGTGCCCGAGCGCCTGGCCGCGTTCTCGCGCTCCGCCGAGCTGCTCGGTCTGAGCTCCGGCGGGGTGCCCACCTCGGCGGCGCTCGCGCTGTTCCGCGAGGGCGCCGGCGCCGCACGATCGCGGGTCGCCGAGCTGCTGCCCGAGGCGGTCGAGCAGGTCTATCTGCAGCACGACCTCACCGTGGTCTCGCCCGGTCCGCTGTCCCCGGCACTGGATGCGCGCCTCCGGGTCATCGCGGTCGTCGAGAGCGCCGGGCTCGCCGCCACGTACCGCATCACCGAGGGCGGCGTGCAGCGGGCGCTGAGCGAGGGCGAGACGGCCGACACGCTCCGGGCGTTCCTCGGCGAGATCTCGGCGACGGGCATCCCCCAGCCGCTCGACTACCTCGTGCAGCAGTCCGCCGAGCGGCACGGCCGCTACCGGGTGTCGGGCGTCGAGCCCGGCACGCCCGGGTTCCCCGCCGACGCCGTCACGCTCGTCGAGGCCGACGAGCACACCAGCATCGACACCCTCGAGGTCGACCACGCGCTGTCGCCGCTCGCGCTGCGCCGCCTCGACGGGCTCCGCATCGTCAGCCGCTTCGAGCGCGACACGGTCTTCTGGGCCCTCAGCGACGAGCGCTACCCCGTCGTGGTGCTCGACGAGACGGGCATCTCGGTCACGCCGCCCGTCCGCCGCCGCCCCCGACGCCCCGTGCCCGCACCGGCGCGCGACCAGCTGCGCGAGATGGTCGAACGCCTGTCGGCCGAGAACGAGGGCAGCACCGAGACGACCGACCGCGCCTGGATCGCCCGCCAGCTCGACGCGGCCGTCAAGGGCCGGCTGACCGTCACGATCTCGATCGAGCAGCCCGACGGCACGACGTCGTCGCTCGAGATGGAGCCCACCGGCGTGGGCGGCGGCCGTCTGCGCGGGCGCGACAAGAAGTCCGACGTCGAGCGCACCCTGCCGCTCTCGCACGTGGTCGCGGTGTCGAGCTCGCGCTGATCCGACCCGCCCGCGGCGTCCCCGCACCACCTGAGGACGACCGCAGGAGGCGCGCCTAGACTCGACCCTCATGACCGGCCCCCTGATCGTCCAGAGCGATCGCACCGTCCTGCTCGAGGTCGCGCACCCCCAGTCGGACGACGCACGTCACGACCTCTCGGTGTTCGCGGAGCTCGAGCGGGCGCCCGAGCACGTGCACACCTACCGCATCACCCGACTCGGCCTGTGGAACGCGCGGGCCGCGGGTCACACCGCCGAAGACATGCTCGAGACGCTCGAGAAGTACTCGAAGTTCCCCGTGCCGCAGAGCGTCTCGGTCGACATCGCCGAGACGGTGGCCCGCTACGGGCGCATCGTCATCGAGCGCGACGGCGACACGCTCGTGCTGCGCGGCACCGACGACACCGTGCTGCGCGAGGTCACCCGGGTCAAGAAGATCGGCGAGCTGCTCGGCGTCCGCCGCAGCGACACCGTGTGGGAGCTCCTGCCCTGGGCACGCGGCGAGGTCAAGCAGCAGCTCGTCAAGCTCGGCTGGCCCGCAGAGGACCACGCCGGCTACACGCCCGGCACCCCGCACGCGATCGACCTCGACCAGGGCGACTGGCAGCTGCGCGGCTACCAGCAGCAGGCGATCGACAACTTCTTCGACGGCGGCTCGGGCGTCGTCGTGCTGCCCTGCGGCGCAGGCAAGACCCTGGTCGGCGCGGGCGCCATGGCCGCGGCGGGCACGACCACGCTCATCCTCGTGACCAACACGGTGTCGGCCCGGCAGTGGCGCGACGAGCTGCTGAAGCGCACCTCGCTCACCGAAGACGAGATCGGCGAGTACTCGGGCTCGGTCAAGGAGGTCAAGCCCGTCACGATCGCGACGTACCAGATCCTCACGGCGCGTCGGGGCGGCAAGTACACGCACCTGTCGCTGCTCGACGCCCTCGACTGGGGTCTGGTGGTCTACGACGAGGTGCACCTCCTCCCCGCTCCGGTCTTCAAGCTGACGGCCGAGCTGCAGGCCCGCCGTCGACTCGGCCTGACGGCGACGCTGGTGCGCGAAGACGGCCGCGAGAGCGACGTCTTCAGCCTGATCGGCCCCAAGCGCTTCGACGCTCCCTGGAAGGAGATCGAGGCGCAGGGCTACATCTCGCCGGCGTCCTGCTACGAGGTGCGGGTCGACCTCCCGCAGGAGGCGCGGCTCGAGTACGCGGCCGCCCCCGACGACGAGCGGTACCGTCTCGCGGCCACCGCCCCGGCCAAGCTCGGTGTCGTCCGCGATCTCGTCGCCCGCCACGACGGCGAGCAGATCCTCGTGATCGGGCAGTACCTCGACCAGCTCGAGCAGCTCGCCGAGACCCTCGACGCCCCGACCCTGACCGGTGCCACGCCGATCGACGAGCGCGAGCGGCTCTACCAGGCGTTCCGCGACGGTGAGGTGAAGGTGCTCGTCGTCTCGAAGGTCGCGAACTTCTCGGTCGACCTGCCCGAGGCCACCGTGGCCATCCAGGTGAGCGGGTCGTTCGGCTCGCGCCAGGAGGAGGCGCAGCGGCTCGGCCGCCTGCTCCGCCCGAAGAAGTCGGGGCTGCCGGCGTCGTTCTACACGCTGGTGAGCCGTGACACGGTCGATCAGGACTTCGCGCAGAACCGCCAGAGGTTCCTGGCCGAGCAGGGCTACAGCTACACGATCCTCGACTCGCCGGCCCTCGCCGCATGAGCACCGCCTCCGAGTCCGATCTGCCGCTCGGCGACGACGACCTCTGGCGCGACGGACTCCGTCGCGTGTTCGCGGCCGATCAGGCCCCGTTCGCGACCTTCGGTCCGCTCGTCGCGTCGCTCGAGCACGACGCGATCGAGTTCCGCGGCCAGCGCGCCCGGTTCGCCGACTGGGACGCATCGGTGGTCGTGGCCGTCGAGCGCACCTACGAGGTCCAGGGCGGGCTGCACGCCGGCTCGCAGCTCAGCATCGTCACGTGGAGCCCCGACCCCGACGTGCTCGACCGAAGCGACCTCCTCGCTGGTTCGCCGGTCAAGGACCACCTCTTCGCCGGTCTCACCGCGATCGGCGCCACCGACGACGCCGAGGAGGCGCGGGTCGTCGCAGCCCCGGTCGAGGAGTTCCCGGGGTGGCAGATCACCCGCGCCTCCGGCTACACCGCCGTCCTCGAGCATCGCGAGGGCGTCGACTTCACCCTCGCCGTGCCCGACGAGCTGCTCGAGCTGACGACCCGCATCGCGCTCGTGCCGAACGTCGAATGGACCGACCCGGCGTCCTGAGGGCCGACACGATGCCCGCATGCGGCTGACGTGCCTCCTGCTCACAGGGAACACCGAGGAGGCGCGCAGATACTTATCCCATGAGTGACGGCCCGAAGATCCTTATCGTCGATGACGAACCGAACATCCGCGACCTCCTGACGACGAGCCTGCGATTCGCGGGCTTCGCAGTCCGGGCAGTCGGCAACGGCGCGCAGGCCATCTCGGCCGTCCTCGAAGAAGAGCCCGACCTGATCATCCTCGACGTGATGCTCCCCGACATGAACGGCTTCGGCGTGACCAAGCGCCTGCGGTCGTCGGGCTACACGTCGCCGATCCTGTTCCTCACGGCGAAAGACGACACCGAAGACAAGATCACGGGTCTGACCGTCGGCGGCGACGACTACGTCACCAAGCCGTTCAGCCTCGACGAGATCGTCGCCCGCATCAAGGCGATCCTCCGCCGCACCATGAACGAGGACGAAGACGCGATCATCCGCGCCGGCGAGCTCACGATGGACCAGGACACCCACGAGGTCACGATCGGCGAGACGGCCATCGAGCTCAGCCCGACCGAGTTCAAGCTGCTGCGCTACCTCATGCTGAACCCCAACCGCGTGCTGTCGAAGGCCCAGATCCTCGACCACGTGTGGGAGTACGACTTCAACGGCGACGCCGGCATCGTCGAGAGCTACATCTCGTACCTGCGCCGCAAGCTCGACCAGTTCTCGGCCGAGCCGATCATCCAGACCAAGCGCGGCTTCGGCTACATGCTCAAGGCGTCGAAGAGCTAGTCGCCCGCACCGCCGTCACGAACGCCTGGGAGCCTCGGCTCCCAGGCGTTCTCGGTAGTCTGACGCCCTTATGCACGCACGCCTCTCGCAGTGGTGGAACGAGATCTCCATCCGCACGAAGATCACCGGCATCACGGTGACCCTCGTCACCCTCGGTCTCCTCGTCGCCGGGCTCGGCACCATGACCGTGCTGAGCACCTATCTCTACGGGCAGGTCGACACGCAGCTGAAGACGTCGGCCGACAGCTTCACCGGCGCATCGCGCAACGGCACGTCGTGCACCATCAACTTCGGCGACAAGTCGAGCTACCTGGCGATCCTCAACCCCGACGGCAGCATGATCTGCGACACCAGCGACCTGCTGGAGGACGGCGTCGGGCCCGTGCTCGGCGGGGTCACCGTGGCCGAGTCGGCCGGGGGCGAGGCGCAGAGCGTCGACAACCGCACCCACGATCAGGAGTGGCGGGTCTACGCCACGGTCAAGCCGCTCACACTGACCTCGACGACCGGCTCCACGCAGACCATCGACGCCACCATCGTCACGGGCACGAACCTCGCCGCGACCAACGCGACGATCAACCGCTTCGGCGGGATCTTCCTCGGCTTCGGCGTCTCGGTCGTGGTGCTCGGCGCCGCCCTCACCCGGCTGCTCGTCACGTCGACGTTCTCCCCGCTGCGTGACGTCGAGGCCACGGCCGCGCGCTTCGCCGACGGCGACTACAGCCAGCGTCTCGACTCGACCACGCCCAACACCGAGGTCGGGCGACTCAATCGATCGCTCAACACGATGCTGAACCGCATCGACGACGCCTTCGACGACCGCGCGAAGACCATCGACCAGATGCGGCGCTTCGTCGGCGACGCGAGCCACGAGCTCCGCACCCCGCTCGTCAGTCTGCGCGGCTACGCCGAGCTGTACCGCATGGGCGCCCTCACGAAAGAGGAGGACGTCGCCCAGGCGATGGAGCGGATCGAGAAAGAGGCCATCCGGATGGGGGTCCTCGTCCAGGACCTGCTGCAGCTGGCTCGTCTCGACGAGTCGAAGCCCCTCGAGCTCGGCCCGGTCGACCTCGTGCAGCTCGCCCGCGACTCCGCCCTCGACACGATGGCCTCGAACCCCGACCGCGACATCGAGGTGCTCGTGCTCGACCCGGTCGCGCCGACGGCCACCCCGGCGGATGACGGCGAGGCGGCCGAGCCCGCGGTCGACGCGGCGCCCGGCGCCCCGGTCGAGAGCCGGATGACCGGCCCGGTGGCGCCCGTCGCGCCGGGGTCGGCGACGGCGGGCGGCGCACCGGCGACGTTCGCGGGGGCCACCCTCGCGCGCCTCCGGAGCCTGCGTGCCCGCGGCGGCCGCAACGCGGACGGCAGCGCGGCCGTCGTGCCCGTCGAGCAGACACCCCTCGACGAGGCGCACGCCATCGTCATCGGCGAGGAGAACAAGATCCGTCAGGTGATCACCAACCTGATGGGCAACGCCATGCGCTTCACCGAGCACGACAGCCCGATCGAGATCGTGGTGCAGTCGGACCCGGGTCGCGGCGTCGCGACGTTCGCGATCGTCGACCACGGCGAGGGCATCCCGCCGCAGATCCGCGAGAAGATCTTCCAGCGGTTCTGGCGAGCCGACTCGTCCCGCACCCGCGACACCGGGGGCAGCGGGCTGGGACTCGCGATCGTCTCGGGCATCGTCGCGGCGCACGGCGGCAGCGTCGACGTGCGCGACACCCCCGGCGGCGGCGCCACGTTCCAGGTGGCCCTGCCCCTGATGCCCGCCGACGCCGCCGTCACCACCGCCCCCGCGGCCGGCCCGCAGCCCGCCTAGCCGCCCGCGGCGCCGGCGCCCGCG
>NZ_JAXCWG010000011.1:0-103018 GCF_034045195.1 Frigoribacterium sp. CFBP9030 | reverse complement strand
GGTACTGCTTCCGTCACGCGACCGTCAGCGACGTGCTCGCGGCCGCCCTCGGTCCAGGTCTCGCGCACGGCCGAGCCGACCTCGGGAGTCAGCACAAGCTCAGGCCACCAGGAGTCGCGCTCGTCCGTAAGCGCGCACCACAGCCCCTCCACGGAGGACATCGATGTGACGGTGATCGACAGCGAGTCAGCGCACATGCTCAGACGCTAGTGCGTCTGCCCAGGCCTGGCGCCGATGTACCGGCCGCCGAACCCCTTACGGACACCTCGCGTCGCTGGTGGGTGTTCTACGGACAAGTCCTCATGAGTGATGACGCGCAGCGCCGTGATCCCTTGGCGACCTCTGGAAGCATGCCAGCGTGAACACCTCAGCCAGTCGGCGTGCCCATGGCTTCTGCGCCGCCTTCGTCATCGTCGCCACGGCAACCGTGTCCGGATGCTCTACAAGCGACATCGACACGCGGGCGCCCCCTCAGGGCATGACAGCAACCGCCGAGATCTTGGACCAATTCGACGGGTACCTCAGCGCCGGACTCAAGGTCGAGAACACGAGCGACACGCCCCTGCTGTTTGAAGCTGACGACGACATGGTGATCGACGGTGCCGGCGGACCCGACTGGTCACTCCCCTCCGGCCCCCGACCCGTGAGCGGCAAGATCGACGGTTACGCACTCGAGGAAGAGTGGCCAATCGAACTCAGCCCCGGTGCTGTCGCGACGACCGCGTTCCTGATGGACGAGAACTACGAGAAGGCTGTTCTCACCGTCTCTTCGATCAACGGCGGCTCAATCACCTTCTTCACCGATTAACGCGCCCGCCGACCGATCGTCTATCGGGACAGCTCGTCAGATCGACTCCCGAACTACGGCCCACGACACCTCGTACGGTTAGGTCATGGACCCGTTGTCTAGCGCCGCCCTCTTCGTTGCAATCACAAGCGCGATTCTCTACGCGCTTTACTGGGTAATTCGACGTGCCGTGGCAGCAGGAATGAGAGACGCAGAGGATCGCCCGTAGCCCGATCCCAGGAAGGGCACCACCCGCACGGCAGCGGTGTCACAATGCGCACGTGCAATCTCACGCAGCCCGCAGACGCCGTCGCGTAGCTATCGTTCTTGTCGTCGCCGGCCTAGTGATGCTCCTTGCCCCAGTTCTTGCTGGCGCGATCGCGCCGGGCGTTGCGTGGTTGGCTTGGCTCGCACGCTCTCTTCCCGCCGCCCTTGCCATCGCGGGCATCATGGTCTGGTACCGGGCAGACAAGGTTTTCGACCGCGGGTTCGAGCCAGAAGGGCCATCAGACGACGAGTCCCACCACGCTTGAGCGTTGACCGACCCCCTACTAAGACGATGCGTACAGCGTCTCTGCGTGCTCTCGCGGCATGAATCTCTGGGCGAAGTCGCGCTCGTTCGGAGTCCAGACGTCGGTCCACAGCGCCTCGTGACGTCGACCTAGCTCCCTGTCGCGGGCCATGCCGCGGCTGACGGCGACGTCGAGCTCGACATCGCACCAGACCGTGACGTCTAGGGAAGGCAGGGCCTCAGGGTGGAAAAGGCCGATGAGATCGACGACGAGAATCTCGGCGCGAGGAACCGGCTCCGGAGCACCGAGGGCCCCTACCGCCCAGCCATACCGTCGGAACTCGCCCTGCTGCTGACCACGGAAGGGCTCCAAGACACTCGAAACAAGACGTTGCCGCTCCACTCCGTCCCAGTCCGCAGAGCGGAGGTGAGAGCGTGCAGGATCGAGAAAGTCGTCACCGCGCATCCTCACGGCGCCAGGCAGGGCCTCGACAATGCGGCGCGCGAGCGTGGACTTGCCTGACCCGCAGAAGCCCGAGATACCGACCACAATGGGGCGGCCCGCCGACCCGGCTCTGATTGCGACATGCTCGACGACTTCGCCCTGATCCATGCCACGACCCTACGAGCTCACCCCGGTAGCCGATCCCCTATCGGACGCACACTCGCGCCGAAGGTTCACAGCTAGCCATGACGTCGGCCAGGATCGAGGCATGGTCAACCCTCGAGATGATGCCTGGCTGGAGTTGACGGAACTCATCGCAGCCTCGCCCGTGAACGTCGTCGTCTGCCCGCCGCACGAAGACTCTGCGACCGGGGCGGCGCTGGGACTCGGAACGAGTTCCTACCTTGGTGCGCTCGCTCGCAACACTTCCGGCGTCCTCGTCGACGACGGATGGTTACGTCTACTCGGAGGCAGCTCGGGAAAGGACGGTCTTCCCGGTCTCGACGAGGCAAGTGCCGGCACCCCCGGGCTGCTCGTCGTCGCTCACGACGTCCTTGGTGGCGCCTTCGCCCTCGACGGTGGAGCCCTGGGCAGAGGTGACGGCTCCGTCTATCACTTCTCGGTCGACTCGTTGAGCTGGGAGGACCTCGAGCTGGGCCACGCCGACTTCGTGACCAGGATGCTCGCCGGAGCGACCGAGAGCTTCTACGAGTCACTCCGCTGGCCGGGGTGGCAGGACGACCTCGCCGATCTGAGCCCGAAGCAGGGCCTATCCCTCTACCCCTACCCCTTCACGGCCGAGGGCAAGGACGTGAGCGATGCCAGCAAGCAGGCTGTGCCCATGACGGAGCTGCTCGGCATCTACAACGACGTAGCCGAACAACTCGGACTCAGCCGCGGAGTGCCCGCCGCCTGGGCCCAGGCATTCGATGCTGTGTCGCAGACCGACCCCCTATTGGGCGTGTATCAGTAAGCGTCGCCGATGCCCGGTGATTTCTCCGCGCCCTCGATGACAGCGAGCAGCAGTGCGTTGAGCTGTGCGCTCCGCGACGCGTCCAGCCCGAACATGCTGAGGTCGTTCGTCGCCAGGGCCACCTGCTGCACCGCGTCGAGCACGGCCTGGCCGGCTGGCGTGCTCGCGGCGGGGTTCCTCCGGCCGCGGGCGCGGATGCCCACCCGGCGGACGAGACCGCGACGTTCCATCCCGTCGAGCACGTCCGACATGCTCTGCGGGCGAACGAAGACGGCCCGAGCGATCTCCGCCGACGTGAGCTCAGCACCGTCCGCCAGGCACGACAGCACGCCGAACTGCACGAGGCTCACGTCGTGCTCCGCCATCCCCGCGGTGATCTGGGAGCCGATGATGCGCGCGACCTTTACCGCGTTCCAGCCCAGCACGGACTCGAGCCCGCGACCTCCATCGTCACCCATGCGTGCCTCCTCGTCGACGATCTCCGAAAAACAGGAACCTGCTTTTTGCGCTACGGTGCAGGAACCTGATTCTCAGGACCTCCTCGCAGTGTGCACCACCCACCCGCGCCACACCGAACCGACACGACAGGACAGGCACCATGACGACACCCGCACTCCCCGACGACCGAGGCCGCTGGGGCGCCTATGACGAGCTCGGCACGCTGAACTTGATCGACGACGCCGCCAGGGCCCGCGCCGCTGAGGAGGTGCGGATCGGCCGGAGCGTGTCGCTCGCGTACCCGGTCGAACCCGCCTCGATGCTCGGCGGGCCGTTCGCTACCCCCGCACCGCCGTCGCACCCCGT
Organism: Frigoribacterium sp. CFBP9030; assembly: GCF_034045195.1. Classification (NCBI taxonomy): domain Bacteria; kingdom Bacillati; phylum Actinomycetota; class Actinomycetes; order Micrococcales; family Microbacteriaceae; genus Frigoribacterium; species Frigoribacterium sp. CFBP9030. The sequence continues at coordinate 99,498 of NZ_JAXCWG010000011.1, read as the reverse complement.
GCAGCAGGCGCTGCTCTACACGGGCACGCCGCCCATGGGGATGTCCGAGGTCCTCGTCGTGACGCCGCACCACCCGGCGATGACGCACATCGACGCTTTCGCCCACATGCCCGTCGACGGCACCGTGTACCCGGGCCGGCCACTCGAAGAAGCCGTCACGGCCGGAGGCGTCGTGCACGGCTCCACGACCGCCTTCGCCGCCGGGATCACGACGCGGGGAGTCCTGCTCGACCTGGCACCGGAGGGGCGGCTGCCGTCCGCGCACCCCATCACCTCGGCGGACCTCGATGCAGCCGAAGCACGGGCGGGGGTCAAGGTGCTGCCCGGTGACGCCGTGGTGGTCCGCAGCGGCTGGGGCTTCAGCTGGGACGCCGAGACCCAGGCGCCGGGCATGACCGTCGACGCGGTGGCGTGGCTGAACCACCGTGGCGTCTCGCTCTACGCCGGCGACGTCAGCGACTCGTTCCCGCCGAGCGACCCGGAGATGCCCATGCCGATGCACATGGTCGGGCTGGCCCGGCTGGGCATGCCCCTGATCGACAGCGTCGCCACGGACGACCTCGCCGCGACCTGCGCCGAGCTCGGCCGACACGCTTTCCTGCTCAGCATCGCCCCGCCCCGCCTCCACGGCCTCACCGGCGTGCCGGTGAACCCCCAAGCCATCTTCTAGACCAACACCACGGCCGTGCGCGCCGCAATGACCGATCGTCTATCGGAACAGCTCGTGAGATCAACTCCCGAACTACGGCCCACGACGCCTCGTACGGTTGGGTCACGGACCCGTTGTCTAGCGTCGCCCTCTTCGTTGCAGTCACGAGCGCGATTCTTTACGCGGTCTTCTGGGTGATTCGACGTGCCGTGGCAGCAGGCATCAAAGACGCAGACGATCGTCCGTAGCCCGATCCTTCACCGGGCACTAGGCGCTGGGCCGACACACGGCTACGTTGCGAGGGCAGCTCAGACCCCGCTGTGAATGGCGGGGTTCCTGGGTTCGCCCAGGTTCCCCGTCAGGGATCGGATCCCCTATCGGGACGGCTCGTCAAGGCTTGCGGCGCACACCCTGTCGGTAGCCGAGCCACGCTGCCAGCACGAGCAAGCTGACGATGACAATGACCGCGCCCACGAGGCTCGCGGTCGAGAACAAGTGCACGCCCTCGGCGGTGAACGTCGTGTCTGACAGGGGCGCATAGGCGAACCACCCGAAGGACATTGGCTGCGCCGAGGCGATGGCAAGGACGACGACGCCCACAACCAATGCGGCCAAACCGGCAACCAGAACGAGGCGGGAGATCAGGCCGGTACGACGCGTCATGCCTGGACCATAGCGCGCCATTTCGCGCACCAGGATGCCCCGAGAGTTGCCCGCCGTCCAACAGGCTGATGGATGTGGCCGGTGGTCGATCCCCCATCGGACCCCGCCCTTCGGCCTCGACCACGCGGTCGAAGTTCGCTAACTTCAAACATCACTACTTCTCGGAGGCGTCGTGCTCTCGATCGTCATCGCCCCAGTGGCCCTCATCATCGTGCTGGCCCTGCTCGGGATGGCCATCCTCGGGACTGCCAGAACGAGTCCTACCCAGAAGCGCCAGGATGCTGAGGCGAGAGAGCGTCGGCAGGCCCGTGCAGGTCGAGGGAGGACAGATGACGCGACCGCGAACACCGCTACGACCTTGGGCTCTCCAGGCGACGAGGCGGTCCGCTAGCCGATCCCCTATCGGGCGCTAAAGCGCCCCCCAAGTTCTAGATTTAGCGCTCGAGGCCGCCACGAATCGCGGTCAGGCAAGCAACGCCAGAACAAACGACGCTCTAGAACGGTCAAGTGATTGATCTAGCCGAAACTCGTTCGCTTGAACTCGATACACCCAAAACCGTCGACGAAGCGAGCCAAGTTCTGGCTGGGTGGCTTGCCGAGAAAAGCCGGGCACCACGAGAGGCAAGCGCAGAAGGCGCCCTGGACCTGGGCTCGCGATTTGCTTATCAAATGTGGGGCGCTAGCAGACGGGGCCAGGCCAGGCTTCCGATGCGACTGACTTGGCGTGTGAGCGGAAGCGGAAGCGGAAGTGAGAGCAACGTCTCTCTCCACATGCGCAGCAACGAGGGCCGGTACCTCGTCCGTACCTATCAACATCACCTCATCTACGAGCGCACTTTCGATCAGCTGGTCAGAGAGGTGAACGCAGTGTTTGAGTAGCCGATCGGCTATCGGGACCATCGACAGGTCAACATCATGGCGATGGTGCGTCGTCGCCCGCTTGTCTCGGCGCAGCGACTGATGACGGATCGTCGATGTCCGAGGGGCGACTGAGCCAACCCGGGCCGTCGCGTCGAAGCTGCTTGAGCTCGAGACTCGGTTCGGAAGGGACCTGAAATTTCTGCCTCAGCAGACGCCACTGCAGAACAACCCCGACGATGACGCCAGATGTAAAGAAGGGCACCCCGACCAAGACCAACAGCCACAGCGGCCAACGCTTCAGACCCCGACCCAACGGAGCCCACGGGTCCCACCCGACGGACCCCCCGCCCCAAACGATGAGCACGAGGAACCCGGCACTGACAACGGCTGCCACCCATGGATGTGCACGAAAGAACGATTCGACCCAGCCTGGGCTGCCGTTGCGCACCATGCACCAGATCCTACGGGTCGCTCTTGCCGCGGCTGCTGTCGACCTGATGTGGTGCATCTCTTTCGTTGTATGGGCGCAGTTGCTGTGCAGCGGTGCGAAGCATGTCCTCCCAAAGGCGGCGAGCTCGGACGTCCGTCACAAGCCAAGGGCCGGCAGCTCCGCCCCCTCGGACAGCGCTTACCAACATGGCCTTCAATAGCGGGCCGCTCCTCGTCACTGCGCAACTGGGGCCGAATCCCCGCACCTCGCCCGCCTGAGGATCGGATATCGGGCACGAGAGCGCCTTGGCGCGCAACCATCAATCAATACAGAACACTGAGAGTCTCTGGCTGCAGCCCGGACCCGCGAGCCGATGTGCCCGAGCGGCGCTTCTCTGGGGAGTGCTGGCCGTGTTCACACTCTTGCTTGCTGTGATCGTGCTCGCGCGCGGGAACGTTACGTGGTGGGGTCAAGTCGGCCTGATCGCGGCACCCGTCTTGTTCGGCGCTCTGGCGCTCATCTACGGCGCCAGCTATCGGGTGCACAGCGTGCGGGAGTCGCGAGGGGATTAGCAGACCATCTCGGTGGCCCATCGTCTATCGGGACGAAGCTCGCGGAAGCGCTTGGCGGACCCATCGTTGTTCCTCGAGTCCCGTTCCGAGGTCGGTCTGACTGTCCCCGGCGGGGTGAAACCCGTGCTTCGAGTAGAAACTCTGCGCTCGCTCATTGAACGAGAACACGAGCAGGTGCGCATCCTCATCTCCAAGCGCCGCCCGAAGCAATCGGGCAGCAACACCAGTGCCGTGAGCTCGCTCATCGACATAGATAGTCGACAGTTCCAGCGTCGGCAGGCCCTCCACGGCCCGGTCGCCACGTGTGGTGCTGGCAATGCCGAGTAGGACGCCATCGTCAGACAGGGCCATTAACACCCGACGAGAACCGTTAGCGATCCGTTCTGCCCAGCGAGTGGCACGAGTCTGATGGGTCGTCGTGTCGAGGAACTCGTCAGGGGCGATGCCTCTGTACGTCTGCTCCCAGCATCGGGTCTGAAACAGGCCGATCGCTTCTGCGTCGACAATCTTGGCCTGAACGATGTGTGTCACCTATCCAGTGTCGCGTGGGGGTGCCCCTCAGTGCTCTGACTGTTCGCTCACCGATGGGTCGCTGACACACGCCAAGGAGCACTATGAGCCTCTTGATGGGGTCATGTGTCACCGCCGAGAAATGGACCCTCGCGAGTAGCAGGGCTGTCCACCGCCAGCGGGCCCAGGGCGTTGTCGTCTGAACACGTTGGAGCGGGGTGGAAGCGGCTCCCCGAAGCGGGGTTGTAGGCATACCAACGGCCGCCACCGACCTTCTCGATGAGGGCGCGAGCCTGCGCAACCTGCCGCTCAGCCCGGGCGTGGAAGGCCTTGGCTGCCCGGGGGTTGATGGGCGCCTCCGCTGACCGGAAGACCTGACGTCCCTCGACGATGAGGTGGACTTCGACGCCGCGCCCGAGCTCGTCGGACAGCCGCCCAGCGAGGGCGCGACCGGTGACGGCGAAGTCGTAGTCGTCTTGCGACGCGTGGGTCGCGCGGTCTGGATCGAGGCGCGATCGGTGGAACGACTCCCACGCGTGTAGATCGTCCTCAAGTTCCTGCGACAGGTGGGCCTCTGCGTAGTCGACCGCCCCGCCGGACCAGAGAACGGTCCCGGCGTAGTCGGGAAAGACCCGCACGATCAAACGGCCGTCCTGTGAACGCTCGGTCATGCCGAGAACATACCTCCCCCGCCGAACGACCCTCAGGCCCGTTCCTCCCGAGGATCGTCTATTGGGACACTTTCGAGATTCTTGGTCCGGCTCGGCCAATACTCAGCCCGAGACTTCTGATCGGCTCTCTTCGAACTGCAGGTAGGCGACCTCCTTCAGATGAAGTGAGAGCTTCAACAAGGTTGCTGCTGCAGCCGCTCCAAGAGCCGATCCGATGAACATCCACCAGAAGCCGAGGACGAGACCGGCGACGGCCACCAGGCCAGTGAGGGCGACGACCGAGCTGAAGCAGACGTAGGCCATCTCGCGGGGCAACATTCCCCAGACCTTAATGTCCTCAAGCACGTTCATTATGTCTCCTCGTTCGGGTCGACTCACTGTAGGCGCGGCGACCGCTGATGGCTCGTCTACCAGGCAGGCTGCAGAAGCGTCACCAGCGGCTCGACGCGAGGATGACGAACCCAACCATGAACACGGCGAACGACGCGAGTATCCAGGGAAAGACAACGGCCTTGCGGCCCTCAAAGACAGGCCCTCCGTACCGCTGATGGTTGATGAACTCGTAGATGACGGCCGCGCCGAACGATGCGAAGCCGATTGCGGCAAAGACGATGGCGAGGGAATCCATAACTAACCTAAGCAGCCACCACGAGCACGCGAAGCACTTTCATCGGGTAGACATCAAGAGTGAATCTCGACTCTCGGTTCGGCCGCATCATGTACGGCATCAGCCTCCTGGTGAGCATTGGGATGCTCGCCTTTGTGTGGCTGGTCCTGCAACCGAGTCTGATCTTCTCCATCGTGTTCACGGTCTTCGTAGTGGGCATCGCTATGTGGAACGGCCGATCTGCCTTCGGGGTCTCCTCGAAGACGCCCAGGACCTAGAGGCTCGGCCTCTCCGTCGTCGTGCGCGCGACGCGCCTATTCGGCCGACTCGATTCCCCGCTGAGGCGATCGGCCAGGGCCTTTTCGACGCCCCCACAGCCCGAACCCGCCGATGGCCATGAACACTGCCCCCAACACTGCGACCCCCAGGCCGATCGGCCACATCTGCGGGTAGCCCACGAGCTGCCCTATGAAGCCGTAGATCGGACCTCCGATCAAGAGGTCGATCCCACCGGAGAAAGCGACGACGGCCCACGTGGGTTTCCTCACTCGCGAATGCTCCTCGGTTCTCGTAGCCCTGGCCGCACTCGACACCCTCACTCGCCGACGCAGCCGTCTCACTCGAGACCGCCCCCCTGAGCATCACGGAACGGCGCGGCCTCAAACCAGCGGATGTCCATCTCCTCCGGGCCCCCTCAGCGCCGGTAGGCGGCCGCCGGGTGCGTCTCGGGGAGGCGCGGGCCGCCTCCCGTGAGCCGCTCGCGCAGGGTCTCCCCCGGCACGTACGCCTCGCGGACGCGCCCGCGGCGGCGGAGCTCGGGCACGATCAGCTCGACGAAGTCGCGCAGCGTGTCGAACGAGTGGTACTGGCGGAGGTTGATGCCCTCGATGCCCTCCTCGTCGAGCCAGCGCTCGATCTCGTCGACCACGACGGTCGGCGTGCCGGCCACGAAGAAGGTGCCGCCCCACGCCTCGTCGACACCGTCGATCAGCTGGCCGACGGTGATGTCGAGCGGCAGGGAGGCGGCACCCGGGTGATCGAGACGACCTTCGATCTCGAGGGCCTCGCGCACCGTCCGATCGCTCGGGTGGGACAGCGCGTCGAACGGGACGCTGCGGTGCACGAGCCGCCCCTGCGCGCTGGCGGACGACCGGTAGAGAGCCAGCTTCTCGGCGACCTCCGCGTCGGTGCGCCCCGTGATGACACCCGCCTGCACGATGAACCGCACGTCGTCGGCCGCACGGCCCGCCTCGACGGCCGCCGCCCGCGTGGCCGCACCCACCGCCTTGACCGCGGGGCCGCCCGTGAAGACGACCTCCGCGTTGCGGGCCGCCTGCTCGACGCCGTTCGGCGACGCCGTCGCGAGGAAGAGCACCGGGGTCCGCTGGGGCGACGGCTCGCTCAGATGCGGCCCGGCGACCCTGAAGTGCTCCCCGACGTGATCGATCGCATGCACCTTGGCGGGGTCGGTGTAGACGCCCGAACCGGGCTCGAGGCCGTCGGCTCCGGGGTCGGCGACCACCGCATCGTCCTCCCACGACCCCTCCCACAGCTTGTAGAGAACGTCGAGGTACTCGGCCGCGCGGGCGTAGCGCTCGGCCTTCGGGATCTCGGCGTCGAGTCCGAAGTTGCGGGCCGCGTTCGGCAGGTACGAGGTGACGACGTTCCAGCCCACGCGCCCCTTCGTCAGGTGGTCGAGCGTCGACATGCGCCGCGCGAACGCGAACGGCGGCTCGTAGCTGGTCGAGAACGTGATGCCGAAGCCGAGATGCTCGGTCACCGCCGCCATCGCCGGGACGACGAGCATCGGATCGTTGTTGGGCGCCTGGATGCCCTCGAGCAGGGCGGGCGCCGGGCTGTCGCCGTAGACGTCGTAGGCCCCGAGCACGTCGGCGATGAAGATCGCGTCGAAGCCGCCGCTCTCGGCCAGCCGCGCCAGCTCGAGCCAGTAGGCCAGGTCCTTGTACTCGCTGCGGTGGTTGTGCGGCAGACGCCAGAGACCGTGCGTGATGTGCCCGACGCAGTTCATCTCGAAGAGGTTGAGGATGAGCTGCTTCGGCGCGGAGGACTCGGTCATGCGTCGATCCTGCCCGATCGGACGGTGGCGGCGCTGCGCGATGACCTCGGGTGACGCGCGGCGGCCGGGTCGAGGCCGCGCCGCGCCTCCTCGGGTGACGCGCGGGTCAGGCGTCGGGGCGGGAGTGACCGCCGAGCGTCGGGACGGAGCCGGTGCGCGACGGGATGGTCCGCACCGAGCCCGTGACCACCGCGACCGACGACGTGATCGTGCGCAGGTTCGACGTCGACAGCGACACCTGCGAGTGCCCGATCGTCGGGAACCCGCGCCGGGCCAGCAGCACGACGACGAAGCTCCCGCCGACGATGACGGCCGCTGTGTAGGGCAGCGCCGCGAGCCCGGTCATCTCGAAGGCCCGGGCCCCGAGCGCAGCCCCGGCCGCGATGCCGACGTTCGACCCCGCGTTGATCAGCGCCCCCGCGATGTCGGGGCTCACACCGCCGGTGCGGATCGCCGCCGCCATGAACAGGGTACCCGTCGTGCCGTTCGCCGCCACCCAGACGCCCGCGACGACGAAGGTGCCGATCAGCGAGCCGTGCACGAACGGCAGCGCGCCGAGGGCGAGCGTCATGACCCCGACCGCGACGAGCAGCGTCTGCCGCGGCGCCCGGTCGACGAACGCCCCGGCGACGAGCAGGCCGACGACGCCGGTCGCCCCGAGCACGAGCAGCGCCGTGCCCGTCGAGCCCGTGCCGAGCCCCGCGTCCACCAGGTAGGGCCCGATGTAGGTGTAGACCACGTAGTGACCCGCGAAGAGCAGCAGGTCGGCGACGACCACGGCCAGCAGACCGCTGCGCGCCCACGACGCGACCGACCCGATGTGCGGATACGACTCGCCGCGCACCGACGGCAGGAAGACGAGCGCGACGACGGCGAGCAGTGCCGAGGCCACCGCCACGCCGGTGACGGCGAGACGCCAGCCGACCTGGTCGCCGACGGTCGTCGCGACGGGCACGCCGATCACGAAGCCGAGCGAGCTGCCCGAGTAGACGAACGCGATCGCGCGCCCCGCCAGCCGAGGAGGCACGATGCGGGTCGCGTAGGCCGACGCGACCGAGAAGAAGAGCGCGTGGGCGACGCCGCCGACGATGCGCCCGGCGCAGAGGAACTCGAAGCTCGGAGCGAACGCCACCATCAGGTTCGACACCGTGTACCCGACGAGGGTCGCGACGAGCACGGCCTTGCGGGGCACCCGCGCCGTCGCCCACGTGAGCGGCAGCGCGAGCACGGCGACGGCGAGCGCGTACACCGTGACGACGACGCCCATGCGCGACTCGGCCACGCCCAGATCGGCGCTCATGGTCGAGAGCAGCCCGACGGGCATCAGCTCGGTGGTGATCGCGAAGAAGGTCGACAGCCCCAGCACGGCGATGCCGACGACCGCCGAGGCGGTGAGGGTGTGCGGCTGCTCGGTCTGGCTCCGACCGGTGGATGGACGGGCGAGTGTGTCGGTCACGGGCGTGCCTCCGTTCGGGCGGAGAGCGCGCACGACGAGAGGACTCGCCGGGAGGACGCCGCCGCGAGGCGTGCTGAGGCACGGGTCGCGGGGGCGATGCGCACTCGCCGCGATCGTTGCTGACGGGTGGGGATGGGATGTTGCCACTCCACGACGAGGGCGCTCCGTCCAGTGTGACATATCCCCCTCCCCCGGCCGCAAGGCCCGAGACCGTCTTTCTCAGAGGCTGCCGCGGGCGGGGGCGACTAGCGTCGGAGTCGTCGCGGCGGCCCTGACCCCCGTCGACAGAGAGGGACTCCATGTTCGAAGCCGAGAACCTGCGCGACTGGATCGGCATGCCCGTCGTCGACCCGAACGGCGACAAGGTCGGCACGCTCGAGAGCATCTACTTCGACACCTCGACCGAGCTGGCCACGTTCGCCACCGTGCAGGCCGGGATCGTCGGCAAGAAGCTGCTGTTCGTGCCGCTGCAGGGTGCGGTCGTCGCCCCGAAGCACCTCAAGGTGCAGTTCGACAAGAAGATCGTCAAGGACGCCCCCTCGATCGAGACCGACGGCGAGCTCGAGGCGTCGCGCGAGCCCGCCGTGTTCGAGCACTACGGCCTCGCCTACTCCGTCGGCTCGACCGGTGAGCGCCGCCTCGGGCGCCGCTGACCGGCATCCGCCGAACGATCCGACGGGGTCGACGTCGCCACGAGGCGGTGTCGACCCCGTCCGTCCGTTCAGCTGGTCTGCTGCACCCGCAGCTCGGCGAGTCCGACGTTCCGCGTGCTCGCGCTGACCGACGTGGTCGTGAAGGCGACCGACGTCGAGGCGCGCGAGGCGAATCGGACCGTGGTCGCGCCTCCTGCGGCATCGAGGGCCGGCACGGCGACCGTGCTGCCGTCCGAGAAGGTGAGTGTGCCGCCCGTCACGTCGTCGGCGAGGTTCGGGCGATCGTGCAGCACGATCGTGTCCATCGTCACCGGCGTCGACCAGCGGAGCGTCAACGTCACCCCGACGCGCCCCCAGGGCGCGACCCATTCGTTCTGAGGGGCGTCGGGATAACCGCCCGCCACGCCGTCGATCGCCTTGGCGGCGGTCTGCCCGCCCGCCGCGTCGTCCCAGCTGGCGGTGGCGACGGCCCCGGCCGTCACGTCGGTCACCACGGGCGGGGTGACGACCGGCGCCGCCGTCGCCGAGCGCACCACGATCTCGGCCAGCCCGACGTTGCGGGTCGTGCTCGACACCGAGGTGACCGTCAGCACCACGGACGAGGAGGTGCGGGCCGGGAACGTCACCGTGCTCGCCGTCCCGTCGTCGGCGAGCGCCGGCACCGCCACCGTCGACCCGTCCGAGAACGAGAGGGTCGCCCCGGTGATGCGGTCGCTCGTGTTCGGCCGGTCGTGCAGCACGACCTGGTCGATGCTGCGAGCCGACGGCCAGGTCAGGGTCAGCCGGCTGCCGTCTCGACCGCCCGCGGTGGCCCATTCGGCCCGGTGGTCGCCCGGATACCCGTCGGCCACGCCGTCGATCGCCTTGACGGCGGTCTGGGAGTCGGCGGTGTTCTCAGAGCTCGCGGTGACCGTCGCCCCGGAGGTGACGTCGTACGCCGAGAGCGGCGCATGCGGGTCGACCGGCACGGTGACGACCGGCGTGGGCGGCGTGGTGGTCACGGTGCCGACCGTGTACTGGCGGCTGAACCACTCGCGCTCGGACCGGTTCCAGCAGGCGTCCCACCCGCCGCAGGTCGCCGGGTCGTGCTCGGCGTAGCGGAAGAAGACGTCGGCCTTGTCGAGCACCTGCGGCATGGTCAGGTTCGAGGGGCGATCGCGGATGCCGTAGCCCTGATACCCGGCGAACCCGTGCGGTGTCGCGTAGAGCCGCTGGGCGGCGTCGGTCAGATAGCCGACGACGTGGTGGTCGGGGTGATCGCCGTCGTGCATGGTGCCGAGGTGATCGAGCGTGTTCACGTTCGTCGGCTGGACCGCGGTCATCAGAGCCAGCAGCGTGGATCGCAGCGAGGCGAGGGTGTACGACGACGACCCGTCGACGGTCGTGAGGGAGTCGATCGCTCCCGTGTAGAGCGCGGTGAGGCTGGTGTCGTCCGTGCTCGGGAACCCGGCGCCGTCGGTGCCCCCGTCGGGCAGTCGCAGCGAGACGAGCTGCACACGCGGGTCGGCATCGAGGCGGGCGACGGCGACGGCGCGGCCGTCGACGTCGACGTTCGACGTCGTCCACGCGTCGTCGACGTGGAGGATCTCGGCGTAGGCGGCTCGCGGCCCGAGCTCGCGCTCGCGCCAGTACTGCTCGACGTGCCCGCCGTCGCCGGCCGTGACGAACACCGTCGTCACGCAGCGCCCGGCCTGCAGATCGGTGACGAGCGTCGAGCTCTGGAACAGCAGGTCGTCGTCCTGGTGCGCGACGACGTTCAGCGTGGTGCCTGCGCCGCAGCCGGTCGGGGTGAGCGGATGCCGGGCGTGCCCGGTGTCGGCGGCGACGGCCGGTGCGGCGGCGAAGAGGGCGCCGGCCAGCGTCAGCGCGACGACGACCCCGGCGACGGGAGGCGACGACGGACGGCGCACCACGCCGCGCCGACTAGCCACGGACGGCCTCGGGGTCGGCGAGACGGTAGAGCACGGCGGTGGGGCTCGAGTAGACGACCTGCCAGCGGTCGTCGTCGGCGAAGGCCCGCCCGAGCTCCTGGTAGTCGGCGTAGGTCTGGAACCCGTAGCGCTCGTCGTAGGCGCCCAGCACGTCCGACACCAGCACGTAGTACTCCGACGCCTGCCAGCCGAGGGCGAACTGGCTGGTGAGCTCGCGCTCGTCCGCGACGGCGTCGTAGTCGGGGCCCGTGTCGGCGTAGCCGCCCAGCGACTCGCGGGGCACGTACTGCACCTCGTCGTACTTGGCCGTCCGTGCGCCCGGGGTCGCGTTGCCGTTGCCCGGCACGAGCAGGGCGGCGCCGAACTCGGCCTCGTCCTCGAAGGCGAGGGTGGCGCGGGTGGTGTCGACGCTGGCGACCCGGTTCCAGTCGAGGGCCGTGTTGCCGAACACGTTGACGGCGACGACGACGACGAGCGCCACGGCGAGGGCGGTCGTGCCGAGACGGCGGGGGAGGCGGAGGGGCCAGGGCAGCATGACCGCGAGGATGCACAGCCAGGGGGCGGCGAAGAGCGTCACCCGGAAGATGCCCTCAGCGCCGTAGTTGGTGGCGATGATCAGGCTCACCGGGCTGGCTGCGGCGAGCACGAGCGCCCACTGCTGGCGGCTCTTGCGATGCAGCAGGAACGACGCCAGGGCGGCGAGCCCGATGATCACGAGCACGACGGCCGGCAGACCGAACGCGAGCGTGTTGACCAGCGGCTTGCCGAGGGTTGCGCCGTCGTGCACCGGCGGTGCCGCGTTGTCGATCACGTTGCCGGCGGCGGCCGGGACCAGGAAGGTGCCGAGCACCGACCGGTTGGCCAGGGCCCAGACGACGGCGGGCGCCAGCACCAGGAGAGGGGTCCACCACGGTCGCACGAGTCGGAAGACCACGAAGACGCCGAGCGCCGCCGTGGTCAGGTACGGCGAGATCTGGTGCGTGACCGCGAGCGTCGAGCCGAGCACGAGGATGGCCGCGAGCGACCACCGGCCGAGGACTCCGGAGGCGCGGGGCCGGGCCGAGTGGGCCGGGTCGCCCGAGGCGACGAGCTCGCCGGGTGCGGCGGGTCGGCTCGTGACGGCGAACGACGTCTCGCGCGCGGGGCGACCGGCGCCGAGCGCCAGGGCCGCGATGCACAGCGAGAGGACGATGCCGAGCGACTGCGGCGAGAAGTAGATGGTGTTGAGGGTCAGCGTGAGGGCGAAGAGACCCCCGGCGAGCCAGGCGCGGCCGTCGTCGGCGAGGAACCGGCGCGCCAGCACGGTGGCCGCGAGGGCGATCATGGGGGTGATCATCACCGGCCACCAGGTCGCCACGACCATCACGTCGCGGATGCCGGCGACGTCGGCCACCCACGCGACGCCCGAGAACAGACCCGCCCACGACTGGAAGATGTCGCGCCCCAGGGTGACTCCGCCGTCGGCCCGGATCGACTCGATCACGCCGACGTGGCGGGCGGCGCTGACCATCGTCGGGGTGCCGTAGACGATGGCCTGCGACAGGACGACCACGCCGCTGAGCGCGAGCAGCGGCAGAGCGGGGCTCCGGTGCGTGACGAGGGCGAAGACGGTCGCCGCCACGAGCAGGGCCAGACCCGCGAACCAGCCCGGGCCCTCGAGCGAGAAGAGACCGCCGGGGGTGGGGTCGCCCCGCACGAGCAGCGACGATCCGACGACGAGCACGAGGGCGACGGCCGTGGCGAGGGGCACCCAGGGCAGGCGGTCCGCGATGCCGGGCCGCGCCTCCTCGATGTCGACGGAGTCGGTGACCGTCTCGAGGAGGCCGTCGAGTCTCGCCGCGCGGTCGAGGCCGATCGCCATGATCTCGCGGACGGTCGCCGTCGCGAGCAGCACGATCGTCGCCATGACGACCGTGGTCATCGTCTCGGCCGGCTGCCAGACGTGCGTCCGGGCCATGGCGGTGCCGATCAGCACCGTCGCCGACAGGCTCGTCACCACGGCGATCAGCGTGAACCGCGACGACCGCATCGGAGCGGCCAGCAGCACGGGGGCGATGCCGAGCTCGAGCAGCAGGAAGACCGGCACCGCCAGCTCGCGGAGCGCCGTCGCCTGCGTGGCGAAGCCGATCCCGATGACGATCAGGGTCAGCCAGACGAGGCCGGCCGCGGCGAGCCGCCGGCCTGGCGACATCACCGCGTAGGCGTCGCGGGTCGGGACGAGGGTCGGGTGACTGCGGCTCGCGAGGTCGGGATCGGCGCTGTCGGGGCGCGCACTCGCGGGGGCAGAGTCAGCTCGGGTCACGAGTGATCTCCAGTGGGTAGCCGCCGACCATCACGGGCGGCGCGCTCGACCGACGGAGCCGTCTGACCCTGGGTGGGGGTCGCCTCGTCGGCGGGGTGGAAGAGCGCCGGGTTCGGGTCGGCGTGATTCGGGTTGCCGCCTCGCCCTCGGGTGTCGGGCGTGGCGGGTCCGTTCAGAGTAACTTGCGCTCTGCTCCCCGCGATACGCAGGGGCCGGACATCGACAGGGTGAACAGTGGACTACGCGTCGACCTCCCGGCGGGTGCCCCTCGATCGGGGGGTGCCTCGTTCGACGGGGGTCGCCTTGACCCGCGCGACGTCGCGGGCGATGATCGTTCGATCGTTCCGACGCGTCGGGTTCACCCGCACCCGCCTCGGCGACGATCGCTACCCGAAGGAACCGACGACGTGCCGACCACCGAGAGAACCCGAGCGTCCTCTCGACGACGGCGGACGCGCGTCGCCGTCACCACGGTGGTCGTCCTCTCGGTCGTGGCGCTGGTCGGGCTGCCGATGATCGTCCTCGGCGAGGACTCCGGCGCCGTCACCCCGTGGAGCACCGACGGGGCGTCCGCCCCGGTGGCCCCGGTGCCGAGCGACGCGCCGACGTCGTACTCCCCCGCCGACCCGTCCGACACGGGCACCGCGCCTCCGGCGGGCGGGGTGCCATCCGCCCCGCACCTCGACATGTCGGCCGACGCCCCCGGTTCGGCGTCCGCCGCCGACACGGCGTCCCCGAGCGGCGAGGCCGCACCCGTCGGCGACCTGCCGGGGTGGAGGCAGATCTTCGTCGACGACTTCGACACCCCGGTCGCCCGTGGGTCGTTCCCCGGGCCGTACGCGGACTCGTGGCTGCCGTACGACGGCTTCACCGACACCAACGACAACGGCACGTACCGGGCCGGCGCGATCTCCGTCGCCGACGGCATGCTGTCGCTCGGCGTCTCGGCCCTCGGCGACGAGGTGACGTCGTCGGCCGTCGTGCCGCTGGTCGACGGCGAATGGGGCGGGCAGACCCACGGCCGTTACAGCGTGCGCCTGCGCGCCGACCCCGTCGAGGGCTACAGCGCGGCGTTCCTGCTCTGGAGCGACGAGAACGACTGGGACGACGGCGAGATCGACTTCCCCGAGGGTCACCTCGACAAGGAGGTCAGGGCCTACAACCACAAGCTCGGCGACCCGTCCGAGAACTCGTTCGACCGCCGCACGGCCGTGCCGTTCAGCGAATGGCACACCTACACGATCGAATGGGGCCCCGACGAGATCGCCTTCCAGATCGACGGAGTCACCATCGGCACCACCCGCAGCGACATCCCCACGGCGAAGATGCACTGGGTGATGCAGATCGAGACCCTCAAGAGCGCCCCGCCGGACGGCGCGCAGGGCGCCGTCCACATCGACTGGGCCACGATCTACCGTTACGACGGCTGAGCGGCTCCCCGGCTGCGCCCGCCCGCTCGACGACGGGCCCGCCGCCCCGGGCCCCGACGGCGGGCGTGCGCCGTCAGCACGGCCTCGAGGGCGTCGATGTGCTGCTCGTGGGGGAACCCCTCGGCGACCCGGTCACGGCAGCGCTCGCCCAGACCGGGGTCGTCGTGCCGCCAGTCGAGCACCGACGCGATGCGGGCGGCGAGGTCGAGCGGATCGGCCGGGCGCACGAGCAGGCCGGCGAACTCGCCCGAGAGCACCTCGGAGACCGCCCCGACGTCGGTGCCGACGGCCGGTCGCCCCGTCGACATCGCCTCGATCAGCACGCGACCGAAGGCCTCGGGCAGATGCGAGGCCATGACCACGAGGTCGGCGGCGTGCAGCAGCGGGACGACGTCGCGCCGGGCGTCGCTCAGACGGTACGACCCCTCGGGCAGACCGGCCAGAGCCTCGAGCACCTCGGGTTCGACCGGTGCCGGCCCCGCCAGCACGAGCACCGCGCGCTCGGGGTCGAGGGCGAGCCCGCGCCAGGCCTCGACGAGCGTCAGCACGCCCTTCTCGACCGACAGTCTCCCGTAGCTCAGCACCACGCGGGCTCCGGGGGCGATGCCCAGTCCGAGGTCGCGACGGGCGCTCTCGAGCTCCGCCGCGCCTCCTCGGGGGTACTCGTCGGCGGAGACGGCGTTGTGCACCACGGTGATGCGCTCGGGCGAGATCCCGGCGGCGACCCAGAGGGTCTTCATGAACTCGGAGACGGCGACGAAGTGCGCGACCCCCGTCATCACCAGCCGGGTGCGGTGGAAGTTCGGCGCGTGGTGCAGGTGGCAGACGATCGGCAGCCCGGCCCAGCGCGCCGCGAGCTGCGCCCAGACGATCTGCTCGGGGCGGTTCAGCCACAGCACGTCGGAGGCGAGGCTCCGCGCCCGTGCGATCGACGGTGCGAAGCGCCGCAGATCGCGGAGCACGCTCGACCGGTCGACGTCGAACGGGTACGGCCCGATCGGCTCGACCCCGACGGACGCGTACTCGGCACGCTGCACGCCGTCGTGGTGGAACAGCACGTCGACGCGGTGACCGCGACCCACGAGGCCCACGGTGTCCTGCAGCATGCAGAGCTCGACGCCGCCGACCGGTCGCAGCCGCTCGGCGGTCGTCAGCACCCTCAGGGGCGTCGACGACCCGGCTCGCGGTCCCGCCGGATCCGGGCGGAGCCGAGGAGGCGCGGTCACGATCGCACGGCCACCGGCGCATCGGCCGGGCGCACGGCGATCGCACGCGCGAGTCGCCGGCTCCGCAGGTAGGCGAGCGGCCCCTTGGGGTAGTCCCGCAGCTCGTTCAGCACGAGCGACCGGGGGTACTCGTCTTCGAGTCCGGCGGGGCGGCTCTCGGCGGCGTCGGACGCGCCTCCTCCGATGCGGGAGAGACTCTGCGCCGCCATCGACCGCACGGCGAGGGGCAGCTGCCAGGCCAGCCCCGCGATGTGACGGCGGTCGCCGAGCACGAGCGAGGTGAGCATGGCGGTGAAGCCCAGCCCGTTGCCCCGCAGCTGCTTGAGCAGCTCGTCGGTGCCGCGACGGTGACGGTGGTGCACGATCGCGGCCGGTTCGTAGGCGATGCGGCCGCCCGTCCAGAGGACCCCGATGAACGCGGCGAGGTCCTCGCCGCCGCGGGCGGGCGTGCCCGTGCCGAGGGCCAGGTCGAAGCCGCCGATCCGCTCGAGCGCGCTCCGCCGGAACGACATGTTGGCCCCGGCGCCGTACGCGCCGACGCCGTAGACCGCGAAGCGGCGCACCACCTCGCCGTCGTCGACGACCGTGATCCGCGCCCCGCGCACCAGGCGCGACGCCGGGCGTTCCGCGTCGAGCACGAGCGGTCGCCAGGTCCGCTCGCCGCTGAAGCCGCCGTAGTAGCGCTCGAACCAGATCTGGGCCGGGGTGTCGAGCTCGGCGGGGAGGATCAGACCGGTGACGGCGTCGACCCGGGGGTCGTCGACGAAGCGCTGGGCGAGCTCGCGCAGCCAGTTTGGCTCGACCCGCACGTCGTCGTCGGTGAAGACGATGATGTCGCCCCGGGCCGCGGCGACGCCGGCGTTCCGCCCGGCCGAGATGCCCTTGCGGGGCTCGTGGATCGCACGGACCCGGTCGCGACCCGCCACGAGCCCGGGCAGGACGTCGTCGGACGGGAGCACGGGCCGGTTGTCGACGATCAGGAACTCGACGTCGGGGTAGTCGACGTCCGCGAAGCCGTCGAGCATGAGCTCGAGGTCCTCCCGCCGACCGACGATCGTCGACACGACGACGGTGACGGCGGGGAGGCGGTCGTCCGGGAGGCGCGGCGGGCGCGACGCCTCGTAGCGGACCGAGTCGTCGCGCAGATCGGTGAGCGGCGTCAGGGCCGTGCGCGCCGCGGCCGGGTCGTCGGTGAGCATGACGTCGGCCACGCCGACGGGGAGACCCCGCCAGGTGCCGAACACCATGGCCGAGTCGTACCGGTCGTCGGCCACCAGGTCGGGGAGCGGCTCGGCGAGGTCGAGGACGACGACCCGGCGCGGGGCCGGTTCGACGACCTGGGGGCGGCGGGTCATGAGGTCTCCTGGTCGTGGCGTGATCGGTGCGCGGGCATGGCGGCGACGGGGTCGTCGAGTGCTGGGTCGTCGAGGGCGGGAGCTTCGGGTGCGGGGGCCTCGGGTGCGGGGGCCTCGGCTGCGGGGGCCTCCGGTGCGGCACCCGCGGCGTCGTCCGCGACGTCGACCTCCGGGGGGCGGCGGGCGGCGGCGAGACGGCGGAGGAACCACGGCAGGCAGGCCAGCGCGACGATGCAGCGCCCGATGTTCCATTCGAGGGTCTGCGGCAGCGCGATGGTCGCCGCGGCGACGACCACGCTCGCCAGCACGGTGAGCAGGAGTCCGACCGGGGCGCCGTGCCACGCGACGCGCTTCGGCAGGACGACGAGCTGCAGGCCCGCGAGCACGGAGTAGGCGATGACGGTCGCGACCGCCGCGCCGAGGATGCCGAGCGGCGGCACCAGCAGGAGGTTCAGGCCGACGTTGGCCGCCGCCGCGACGCCGGTGATGACGCCGAGGGTCTTGGCCCGCCGCTCGATGGTCAGCAGGCGGCCGCTCGCGCCGCCCGCCGTCGCCGGGTAGGCCGTCAGCGCCACGACGAAGACGACGATGGTGAGACTCGACGGGTCGAAGCTCGCCGGCACGAGGATCGGCATCGCGAAGGGGGTCACGAGAGTCAGGGCGACGATGATCGGGTTCAGCAGACGGTAGATCTCGTTGCGCGCCGTCATCGCGAGCGCGAACCGGGCCGTCTCGTCGCGCATCTTCGCGAAGTGCGGCGCCCACGCGCTGTTGGTGAACGAGAGCAGCAGGATCACCGACGAGCCGACCACGTACGCGACCTGGTACTGACCGACCGCGTCGGGGCCCATCAGCCGCTGCAGCACGATGCGGTCGCCGGCGTTCAGGACGAAGTACGCCAGGCTCGCCAGGGCGAGCGGCACGCCGAACGAGAGGGCGCGCTTCGCGACCGGCCCGTTCACCAGACCGCCGATCAGCGGGCGGGTGAAGCAGAGCCCGATCACCATGGCCAGAGTCTGGCTGATGACGCTGCCCCACGCGTAGGTGAGCGCGCCGCCGCCGAGGGTCAGCAGCAGGGTCAAGCCGATCGCCTGGCCGCCCACGGCCGACACGATGCTCGTCGTGGCGAACGCCCGGAAGCGGTCTTCGGCGAGCAGCAGGGCGAGCATCACCTGGACGGCAGCCGACGGGGCCGCCCACAGCAGGACGACGAGCAGCAGGTCGTGCTCGCTGCCGAAGCCGAGCGCTCCGGCCCAGAACGGCACGGTGAGAACGGCCGCCGCGGTGGCGACGAACGAGATGACGAGGCCGACGGCGACGAGCCCGCGGGCGTTCCGGGCATCGCCGTCCTCCGCGTGCTGCAGGACGAGCGCCTGGTCGAGACCGAGCAGCGCCAGCACGCTGAGCACCTGGAAGATCGCCTGCGCGGTCGAGAAGGCGCCGAAGTCGGTGACGCCGAGCAGGTGGGCCAGCACCGGCGAGACCACCGTGCCGACGACGAGCTGCAGCGACCAGATGATCACGTACAGCAGGCCGCGCCCGAAGAGCCGCGACTGATCCGGGTCGGCGGGGGCGGCGTCCGGGCCCGGCGACCCGATGCTCCGGGTCGGGTCGGCGACCGGCGGCGGGTCGAAGACCGGCATTCCGGCCACCGGCGACGCAGCCGACGGGCGCGGGTCGGGTTCGGCCGCGTGTCGGGGCGAGGTCGGGGGCAGCCGGGTCTCGGCGGGGTCGTCGGGTCTCTCGGGCGGGGCTGACCGCATGGGTGGTGTCCTGTCAGGTTCGGGTCCTGGACGCAGCCTGCCGGACGCTTCGGGGCGCGTCGGCGTCGTCGACCGGGCCGAGGGGTAAGCGAGCCTGGTCGAGCGTCGAAGACTGAAGCTATCTCATGGTCGAGCGTCGGACAATGCCGCGTCCGGGGTGCGCGAGCGCCGCGTGGCGGCCCGCTCACCCGGTCTCACCCGCGGGCGCCCTGACTCCCGTGCGACCCCGCTGAGCTGCGGGTCAGCGGATCGTCGGGTCAGCGGATCGTCGTGACGACGTCGACGAGGCTGGGGCGCGCGGGGGCCGAGCCGAAACCGAAGCGCACCGGCGGGCTGAGCGGCGCCAACGGCCCCAGGTCGTCGCCCGCCCGCGTGGTCACGGCCGCCGAGACGTCGCGGACGAGCGTCACGCCGTAGTACTCGCGCTTGCCGCCGCCCGCCGAGCCGGCCGTCCGCGCACCCCGGACGAGCACCCGCGCGACCGGATCGATCAGCCGGAGCCACAGCGGCTCGGTCGCGACCCGACGCGGCACGATGCGCATCAGCATGCCGAGCGGCGACACCGCGCCGACGGTCAGCCGCACGGCGAGATCGCCGGCGGTCACCGCGATGCCGCCGTCGACGCGCCGCGTCTCGACCGGCACGACGCGCACCTCGTCGAACGTGTAGGTCGACGAGACGTAGTCGGCGACGGCCTGCGAGGGAGCCAGAAGGAGGCGGTGGCCGGTGCCGTCCTCGATCATCACGTCCGTGAAGCGGCCGAGCGGCGAACGCTCCCACATGCCGATCACGACACGTGTGCCCGAGGCGGTGCCGATGCCGGCGATCCGACCCTCGAAACGGGCTGCAGGCGCACGACGACTCATGCGGGCGACGGTACGCCGCCGTCGCTGGGGCCGCGCCGTCTTCGCGAGTGCCGACCCGCGCCTCCTACGGGGCCGCGTCCTCGGGGACGGCACCGCGCCTCCTCGGAGTCAGTACCCGGCGTCGACGTCGACGACTCCGACGGGCTCCTTCGCCGCGGCGAGCGCCTCGATGTTCGCGCGGACGCGCTCCTGGAAGAGCGGCTCGGTCATGACGTCGGTGTTCGCCTGATGCGGGGTGATCAGGGCGCGCGGCTCGTTCCAGAGCGGGTGACCGTCGGGCAGCGGCTCGGGGTCGACCACATCGAGCCCGGCACCGCCGATGGTGCCCTCGGCGAGCGCCGCGACGAGCGCGTCGGTGTCGACGAGGGGCCCGCGCGCGATGTTGACGAGCACGGCGGTGTCTTTCATGGCGGCGAGCCGCTCGGCGCCGATCAGGCTGGTCGTGCCCTCCGTGAGCGCCGCGGCGACGACCACGACGTCGGCGTCGGGCAGCACCTCGTCGAGGCGATCGGTGGTGACGGTGCGTGCGGCGCCCTCGACCTCGCGGGCGGTGCGGACGACCATCGACACCTCGACGTCGAACGGCTGCAGCAGCCGGAGCAGCTCGGTGCCGATGCCGCCCGCCCCGATGATCAGCACGTGACCGCCGTTCAGCGAGATGCCGCGCTGCGTCTGCTCCCACGACGAGGCGCGGGCCCGGATCTGCAGCGACCGCAGCGTGGCCAGTGTGAGCGCGAGCGCGTGCTCGGCGACGGGCGCGCTGTAGGCGCCCTTCGCACTGGTGAAGACGAGCCCGTCGCGGCGGGTGGCGCGCATGGTCTCGACGTACGCGTCGACCCCGGCGCTCGGCAGCTGCACGACGGCGACCCCGGGGTGCTCGTCGACGGCGCGGCGCAGCTCGGCCTGGTCGACGCGGCCGGCGACGACGATCATGCGGGTCTCGTCGCCGAGCTCGACCTCGCGGGCGCCGGTCTCGGCGAGCGCGCGCCGGGCCGAGGCCGCTCCCCAGGCGGCGGCCTCAGGGGCGGCGGCGGGCAGGATGGTCACGGCGAGATCGGTCATACGTCAACCTACCGAGCCCCGCCCCGCGCCTGCCCGCTGCCGCCGCCGCCCTCCCCCGTGTGTGCAAATCGCGACCAGATCCGGCCTCACGCGGCCAGAACGGGTGTTTTACAGAGTGTGTCAACGCGCACAGGTCGGGTTCGGCCCGCCGAATCCACCTTGCCAGGTCGGGTTCGGCACAGGCACCGCCTGGCGAGGTCGCGATCTGCACACGCCTGCCACCGCCGAGGTCGCGATCCGCACACGCCTGCCACCGCCGAGGTCGCGATCCGCACACGACAGCCCAGCCGAGGAGGCGCGGCTCAGGAGGCCGTCAGCGCCGGCTCGTCGAGTCGGCCGGGCGAGCAGGCCTGGGCCCAGACGACGTCGAGCGACAGCCCGAGCACACCCGCGATCGCCGCGACGGTCGCGAACGACGGGGTCGCGATGCGCCCGGTCTCGACCTTCCGCAGGGTCTCGGGCGAGACGCCCGCGGCGATCGCCGTCTCGAGCATCGAGCGCTCGCCGCGGGCGCGGCGCAGCGTCGCACCGAGTCGGCGACCGCGCTCGACCTCGGCGGGGCTGAGAGGGAGTCGGACCATGCAGCCGATAGTAGTACCGGTACGACATGGCCGGTATAGTTATCGCCAGCCGCACGCCCGCCCGCACCCCGCACCCCGAAAGGCCCCCGCGTGATCGAGATCCTCACCCCCGACGAACTGCGCCGAGCCCGGCGCACCGGTGCGCTGGTCGGCGACATCCTGCACGAGCTGTCGGGGCGCGCCCGGGTCGGCACGAACCTGCTCGAGATCGACCGGTGGGCGCGCGAGATGATCCTCGAGGCCGGGGCCACGTCGTGCTACGTCGACTACGCGCCGTCGTTCGGGCGGGGTCCCTTCGGGCACTACATCTGCACCGCGGTGAACGACGCGGTGCTGCACGGGCTCCCCCACGACTACGCGCTGGCCGACGGAGACCTGCTGACCCTCGACCTCGCGGTCGTGCTCGACGGCATCGCGGCCGATGCGGCCGTCAGCTTCGTGGTGGGCGACTCCCCCCAGCCCGAGAGCGACGCCCTGATCGACTCGACGCGCCGCGCCCTCGCGGCCGGCATCGCGGCGGCCGGCCCCGGTGCTCGCCTCGGCGATCTGTCGGCGGCGATCGGCGCGGTGCTGAGCGCCGACGGCTACCCGATCAACGTCGAGTTCGGCGGCCACGGCATCGGCTCGACGATGCATCAGGACCCTCACGTGGCGAACACCGGTCGCGCCGGCCGCGGCTACAAGCTCCGCCCCGGTCTGCTGCTCGCCCTCGAGCCGTGGATCATGGCCGACACCGACGAGCTGGTCACCGACCCCGACGGCTGGACGCTCCGCAGCGCCACCGGCAGCCGCACGGCGCACACCGAGCACACGATCGCGATCACCGAGACCGGCGCCGAGATCATGACGCTGCCGGCACACCTCCGCGCCTGAACCCCGAGCGCCCCGCGGGAGCACGATGGGCGCATGACCGACCACGACGACAAGGCCACGCGCGACGAGTTCGGCGATGCCGTCAACATGACCGCCTCCGAGCTCGGGCGCTGGCTCGACACCGACGAGTCGAAGGAGGTCGGCCAGAAGACCGACGGCCACGAGTCGACCGGTCACGCGAGCGGTCGGCGCATCGTCGGCATCCTGAAGAAGAAGCAGGCCGACTACACCGACGACGACTACGCCCACATGCGCAAGGTCGTCGGCTACGTCGCCCGCCACTCGAAGCAGCGCCCCGACGGCGACGTCACCGACACGCCCTGGCGCTGGTCGCTGATGAACTGGGGCAACGACCCCCTGAAGTAGCCCCGGCTCCGTCAGGGCGGGCCGGGCCGCTCGGACCCGGCAGGGTCGACGGGAGCCGAGGAGGCGCGGTCAGGCGC
This sequence comes from Frigoribacterium sp. CFBP9030, assembly GCF_034045195.1. Taxonomy (NCBI): domain Bacteria; kingdom Bacillati; phylum Actinomycetota; class Actinomycetes; order Micrococcales; family Microbacteriaceae; genus Frigoribacterium; species Frigoribacterium sp. CFBP9030. Next base: position 76,517 of record NZ_JAXCWG010000011.1, on the reverse strand, counting down.
CGTCCGTCGACTGACGGGCCCGGAACGCCACCATGTTCATGCGGTTGCCGCATCGGACGCTGCAGAACCGCTTCGAGCCGTTGCGCGACAGGTCGACCAGCACGCCGTCGCAGTCGGGCGCCTCGCACGCCCGGAGGCGCCCGACCTCGTCGGAGCGGATGACGTCGACGAGGGCCAGCGCCGCCTCGACGCGGATGCGCACGGCGAGCGGAGCGTCGTCGGCCGTCGCGTGCACGTGCCAGTCGAAGTCGTCGTGCCGCACGAGGCGCGGTGTCGCGTCGGCGGCGGCGAGCAGGGCGTTGACCTCGCCGACCATGGTCTCGCGATCGAGCGACCACAGTCGTCGCAGCTCGGTCCGTGCCTCGTGCACCTCGCGCAGCTCGCGCTCGTCGTGGTCGATGCGCCCCGAGAAGCCGCTCTCGGCCAGCAGCCCGCCGAGCTGCTCGATCGTCGCGAGCTCGTCGGCACCCGACCTCGACGCCGAGGCGGACGTGTTGAGCAGCACGACGTCGAAGGCGAGGACGTCGGTCGTGTCAGGGGCGAAATGCAAGTTGACTCCTTATCCGCAGACACCCTAGCGTCAGGACCACCACCTCCTCCAGCCCCTGACCAGAAGGCGTCCCATGTCGCATCACCCGACCACGCGGGGCCTGCTCGTCGCCCTCGTCGCCGCCACCTCGTTCGGCGTCTCGGGCGCCCTCGTCAAGCCCCTCCTCGAGGGCGACTGGAGCCCCGCCGCGGCCGTCACCGTTCGCGCCCTCGTCGGCGGTCTCGTGCTGGTCCCCTTCGCCCTCCGCGCCCTGCGCGGTCGCAGGCGCACCCTCTGGACGGCCCGGTGGCGCATCCTCGGCATGGCCGTCGTCGGCGTGGTCGGCACGCAGGTCTTCTACTTCGCAGCCGTCCGGCGCATCCCCGTCGGCACCGCGATCCTGATCGAGTACATGGCACCGCTCCTCCTCGTCGCGGTCGCCTGGGTCGTGACCCGTCGCCGACCGGCCGCGGTCGTCCTGATCGGCGCCGCCGTCGCCGCCGGAGGACTCCTGCTCGTCGTGTCGCCGAGCGGCGGCGGTCGTCTCGATCCCATCGGCCTCGCCTCGGCGGCCGTGGCGATGGTCTGCTGCGCCGCCTACTTCGTCATCGCGGCCCGACCGACCGAGGGGCTCCCTCCCGTGGCGCTGGCCTGCGCCGGGCTGCTGCTCGGGGTCGTCGTGCTCGCGATCGTCGGGCTGACCGGCCTGGTCCCCTACACGGCGTCGACGGCACCGGTCGAGCTCTTCGGCGCCACGACCGCCTGGTGGGTCCCCATGCTCGCCGTCGGCGTCGTCGCCACCGCGATCTCGTACGCGGCGAGCATCACCGCGACCACGATGCTGGGGTCGCGACTGGCGTCGTTCGTCGGCCTGCTCGAGGTCGCCGCCGCCGCGCTGTGGGCATGGATCCTGCTGGGCGAGTCGCTCACCCTCCTGCAGGGGCTCGGCGGCGCGGCGATCCTCGCGGGGATCGCCTTCGTGCGCTCGGATCGCGAGGGCCGACCTGAGGACGCCGTGGCCGAGGCCGCGTCCGACATCGGCCCCGTGCCCCAGGCGGCACCCGCGCCCGCCGTCGTCACGCCGGACGCGGCTCCCCCGGGGGCTAGCGTGGAACGGTGACCCCGTTGACCCTCGGCCTGGCCGCCGCCGCGATCATGCTGGGGGCGCTGACCCAGCGCATCTCGGGGATCGGCTTCGCCCTCACCGCCGCGCCCCTGCTCGTCATCGTGCTGGGCCCCGAGGCCGGCGTCACCGTCGGCAACGTGCTCGCCGCCGCCCTCGCCGCGGTGCTGCTGGCCCAGACGTGGCGCACCGTGCGGTGGCGGCGCGCCCTGCTGCTCGTCGCACCGGCTCTCGTCGCCGTCCCGATCGGGGCGTGGGTCGTCCGCACCGCCCCGACCGGGCCCCTGACCGTCGCCGTCGGAGTGCTCGCCCTGGTCGGCGTGCTCGTCATGGCGTTCTCGTCGACCGTGCGGCTGCTGCCCGGCCCGGGAGGCGCGGTGGCGGCGGGCGCGCTCGGCGGCTTCATGAACGTCACGGCCGGGGTCGGCGGCCCCGCGCTGACGGTGCACGCGACGAGCGAGCGGTGGTCGCGCGACGTCTTCGTGGGCACGGGGCAGGTGTTCCTCCTCTCGGTCAACCTCGCGTCGGTGCTGTCGAAGGGCGTGCCGTCCGAACCCTGGGGAGTCTGGGTCGGCGCCTTCGCCGCCCTCCTGATCGGCGCCGTGGCCGGCCACCGCCTGAGTCGGCACGTGTCGGCCCGCGTGGGGCGCATCCTCGTGCTCGTGCTCGCCGCGGTCGGCAGCGCGGCCGCGGTCGTCCGGGGCGTTCTGCTGCTCTGACGGTCGAAGGCGGATGGTCTCGCGGCGCTTGTCGCCGGGCCGCCCCGTGCGGCAGCATGGCGTCATGCCCTCGCTGACCGCCGTCTGCCGCGTCCACGCCCTCCTCGACGACTCGGGCTCGGTGGGCGTCACGGCCATCGACAAGCGACCCGTCGACGGCCCGGTCGAGGTCAAGCGGCTCGGCGTCCGCGGCGACGTCCAGGCGAGTCGCGCCCACCACGGCGGCCCCGACAAGGCCGTCTACGCGTACGCCGACTCCGACGCCGAGCACTTCGCGGGGATCCTCGGCTACGAGGTGACTCCCGGGCTCTTCGGCGAGAACCTGCGGGTCGACGGGCTCGACGTCACCGGCGCCGTCATCGGCGAGCGCTGGGCCGTGGGCGAGACGCTCGTGCTGCAGGTGACCATGCCCCGCACGCCGTGCGCGACCTTCGCCCGCCGGCTCGGCGAGAGCGGCTGGGTCAAGCGGTTCCAGGCGGAGGGACGCCCCGGCGCGTACCTGTCCATCGTCAAGGCCGGCCCGATCCGGGCGGGCGATCCGATCGAGGTCGTCTCGCGCCCCGCGCACGGGGTCACCATCGGCGACGTCTTCGCGGGTCTCGAGCCCGAGCAGGCGTCGAAGCTCCTGGCCTCGCCCGCGCCCCGGCTCAGCGAGATCGTGCACGGCCTGGCCGAGAAGGCGCTGACCCGCGCAGCCGTCGGCGCCTGACCAGGCCGACCCGCGCCTCCTCGGCCCCGGGGTCAGACGCGCTGCTGCCGCGGCACGACGACCCGCTCGAAGACGAGCACGCCCGCCGTCGCGATCGGGATGGCGACGAGCGCCCCGAGCACGCCGCCGAGGGCCCCTCCGCCGAACGCCGCGACGATCACGAGGGCTCCGGGCACGGCCACGGCCTTGGACATCACGCGCGGGGTCAGCACGTACGCCTCGATCTGCGCGTAGACGAGCAGCACGACGCCGACCACGAGTGCGGTGACGGGCGAGACGGTGATCGTCGCCGCCACGATGACGGCGTACGCCACGACCGTGCCGACCACGGGGATCAGCGCCCCGAGGAACGCCAGGGTCGCGAACAGCACGGGCACGGGGCCGCCGGCGATCGACAGCACGATGAACACGAACACCGCGTTGACCGCGGCGAGTACGACCTGACCGGCGACGTAGCGGCCGACCGACAGGAAGATCTCGTCCGAGATGTCCATCACGCGCTCGCGGTGGCTGCGGGGCACGGCCCGGCTGAGCGAGCGGAGCATCTGCGGCAGAGTGATCGCGAAGTACAGCGTCAGGATGGCGACGACGATGACCGCCGTGATCGCCGAGGTGATGCCCTGACCGACGGCCAGGATGCCGCCGCCGAGCGCGAGCAGCTGATCGGGGTCGAGCAGGTACGACGACACCGCGCCCACCGCGTCGTCGATGTCGAAGTCGAAGCCGACGGTCTCGACGGCCTGCTGCACCCACGGCTCGCGCGACAGCTGCTGCAGGGTGGCCGGGGTCTCGCGGATCACGTAGCCGATCTGCTCGACCAGGGCCGGCACCACGGCGGCGACGATGCCGACGACGACCCCGATCACGAGCACGACGGCGACGACCACCCCGACCCAGCGCGGGGCGCCCGCGCGGACGAGTCGGCGGACCACCGGTTCGAACGCCAGCGCGAGGAAGAACGCGAGCCCGATGTACACGAGGATCGTCGACAGCGCCATCAGCGAGACGATGATGCCGACGCCGAGTCCGCCGCCGAGCGTGGCGATCAGACCGAAGCGGAACGCCCCCGTGCGACGGGCGGGGTCAGGAGGCGCGGGGTGCGTCGCGCCCGTCGGCCCGGTCGCCGTCGCCGAACGACGGACGGAGCGGGCGCGTGAGGAGAGAGCCATGCGACCATCCTGGCGTGCCGCCGCGGCTGGGGGCCGCCGGCACCGGGGGCCGCCGCGGTCGGGGGCCGCCGGGCACGACACGGCCCCGCCCGGTCGCCGGCCGCAGCGGCCTGCGGTCGAGGCCCGAGCGGGGCCGGTGGTGCGGGTGTCGCTAGTTCGCGGACCCGTCGGAGATCTCGCTGTCGTCGCTCTCCTCGGAGTCGTCGACGAGGCCGGGCTTCGAGCCGTCGGGCAGCCCTTCGGTGCGCTTCGCCTGCTCGTCCGTGATGTCGGTCGATCCGTCGGGGGCGGTGGTCTCTTCTGGTGTGCTCATGTCCGGGACGATACGCCGCGACTCCGGGGTCGTGTCCACCGAGAAGATGCAGACCATGAACTATTCTCGGCGGGCTCGGGTACCATCGATGCTTCTGGCCGTCCGGTCTCGGCGACTCCCCTGCCGCACGTTCGCGCCTCCTCTCCTCCTTCTGCTCCTGTCCGGCCCCGCGCCGCACGAAAGGCCCCTCATGACCGACGCCACCGCCCGGGCGACCGCCCCCGCGCCCGCCATCCCCCGGCAGTCCTGGCTGGCCCTGGTGGCCCTCCTGCTGGGCATGTTCATCGCGCTGCTCGACACGACGATCGTCAACGTCGCGCTGCCGACCATCCGCACGACGCTCGACGCGTCGGAGGCGACCCTGTCGTGGATCATCTCGGGCTACGCCCTCGCCTTCGGCCTCACGCTCATCCCCGCCGGCCGCATCGGCGACCGCATCGGGCACAAGTGGGTGTACTTCACGGGCGTGCTGCTCTTCACGCTCGCCAGCCTCGCCTGCGGCATCGCGACGAGCGATGTCCAGCTCGTGGTGTTCCGCGTGGTGCAGGGTCTGGCCGGCGGCATCTTCGTGCCCGCGGTGACGGCGTTCATCCAGCTGCTGTTCCCCGGTCGCTCGCGGGGCAAGGCGTTCGCGATCATGGGCGCCGTCATCGGCGTCTCGTCTGCCCTCGGGCCCATCATCGGCGGACTGATCATCCAGGCCTTCGGCGACGAGAACGGCTGGCGTCTCGTCTTCTTCGTCAACCTGCCGTTCGGCGTCATCACGCTGATCGCGGCGGCCATCCTGCTGCCGAAGCGCGACGAGTCCGTGCCCCGCCCCGACAAGGGCCTCGACGTCGTCGGCCTCGTGCTCGTCTCGGCCGCGTTCGTCGCCCTGCTCGTGCCGCTCATCCAGGGGCAGGACGAAGGCTGGCCGCTCTGGACGTACCTCACGATCGCCGCCGGCCTCGTCCTGCTCGCCGCCTTCGGACTGTGGGAGGTGCGCTACACCCGCTCCGGTCGCACCCCGCTCGTGCCCCCGACGCTGTTCTCGCACCCCTCGTTCACCGGCGGCGTCGTCCTCGCCCTGGTCTACTTCGCCGCGTTCACCAGCATCTTCTTCACGATCTCGCTGCTCTGGCAGTCGGGCCTCGGGCACAGCGCGCTCGCCTCGGGCGCCGTGGCCATCCCGTTCGCGGTGGGCAGCATCATCAGCTCGTCGCAGAGCAACCGGATCGCCCAGCGCCTCGGTCGCAACGTGCTCGTGCTCGGCACCGCCCTGGTCGCGATCGGGCTCGGCTCGATGTGGATCATCCTGATGCTCACCGACGCCGCCGACCTCACCAACTGGCTGCTGCTCGTGCCGCTGCTCGTCGCGGGGCTCGGCAACGGGTTCTTCATCGCCCCGAACGTGCAGTTCATCGTCGCCACCGTCGACCCCCGCGACGCCGGCTCGGCCAGCGCCGTCATCTCGGCGATCCAGCGGATCGGCTCGGCCGTCGGCATCGCCATCATCGGCAGCGTGCTGTTCGGGTCGCTGCCCGGGGGCCGCGAGCTGGCCACGGCGGCCGGTCGCGCCACGGGCTTCACGGACGCGGCGGCCGCGGCCATGGGCGTGAGCGCGGCGTTCGCGGTGCTCGCGTTCGCGCTGGTGTTCGCGCTGCCGCGCCGGGTCGACCAGCACCGCGGGGCGCCCAGCGCGCCCGACGCCGGCTAGCCGCCCGCGCTCCCGCGCCCCAGCGTCGATGAGTCACGACACGCCGCGCCTCTTCCCGAGGACGCGGCGTGTCGTAACTCATCGACGCCGGTCGACGCCTCGCTAGCGCTTGACGGCGTCGATCTTCAGCATGCGCGCGATGACGTGGTCGAGCTGGTCGTCGTCGAAGATCTTCTTCCAGTCGTCCTTGACGATCGACTCGCGGCCGTAGTCCATGGCGATGTGGCAGGCGTCCGAGAACGGGTTCGAGCCGCGCAGCGCGTTGGTCAGCGCGATGCCGGTGTGACCCCAGAGCATGGCCCGGGCGGCCTCGGCGGGGACGCCGGCCTGGTCGACCGTCGTCTCCAGCGCCTCCTGCAGCAGTTCGCCGATCATGCACGCGATGGTCTCGACGAGCGTCGGCTCGAGGATCGCCAGCTGCTTGACGGTGACCCAGTGCACCTGGATGACGGGTGCGTAGATCGTCGTGATGACGTCGGTCGCGAGCTGACGGACGGCGTCGGCCGGCTCGCCCTCGAGGGCGGCGACGACCTCCTGCGGGGCGGCGATGCCGCCGAACGTGTCGGCGTACTCGGCGTCGGTGCGACGCTCCAGGAACACCGACGGGTGGCACGGGTGCGCCACCGCGTAGTGGATGTCGGCGCGCTCCTCGAGCAGACCGGCGTAGGCGGCGGCCGGGTCGAGGGTGAGGATGATCGAGCCCGACTTCATCGCCGGCACGACGCTCTCGGACACCTTGCCGAGCACGACGTCGGGCACCGCGAGGATGACGACGTCGGCGTCGGCGATCGCGTCGTCGGTCGAGGTCACCTCGCGCCCGAGGCCGCGGATCAGCTCCTGCCCGGCGGGCGACGCCTCGCTGTAGAAGACGGTGTAGCCGCTCTTCTCGAGGTTGTTCGAGACGCGCTGGCCCATCTTGCCGCCGGCGCCGATCACGGCCACGGTGACGTCGGGGGTCCCCTGGTCGGCGGCCTGGGTCACGGTCTGCGTGCTGAGGGTGTCAGTCATTGCTGTTCTTCTTCCTGAGGTGGTCGATGGTCAGGGTCGTCCACTCCGCCTCGAGGCGGGTGGTGGTCTCGGGGTCGCTCCGCCAGGGCAGCCAGTGCTCGACGACCTGGTTGATGCCGCGGGCCTCGGGCTCGAGCAGGGCGAGCATGCCGTCGTAGTCGAGTCGCCCGGCGCCGAGGGGCGTGCTGGTCAGCGCGAAGCCGACCCAGCCGTCCTCGCGCGAGAACGCGAAGTCCTTGATGTGCCAGTTCTTGACGAACGGCGCGCAGCGGGCGGTCACGTCGGCGGGGTGCTCGAGGTTCGCGACGGTGTTCGCGGGGTCGAGCACGATGCCGAGCCGGTCGCTGCCGATGCTGCGCACGATGGCCACGAGCTCCGTCGAGGTCACCTGCTCGTAGGTCTCGAGGGCGAGGGTGACCCGCGCCTCCTCGAACTCCGGCAGCACCTCGCGGAGGCGCCGGTCGGTCTCGATCGCGTCGGGCCGGTCGTCGCCGGCCGTCCACATGCTCCGGACGAGGGAGGCGCGGAGCGCGACCGCGAGGCGCAGATACGTCCGCAGCACGGCCGGGTCCGTCCCCCGCGTGCCGAGCTCGAGCGTCAGATCGAGCTCGTCGGCCAGGGCGCGCAGGGCGGCGAGCCGGTCGTCGTCGTAGTCGGCGAGCGGCGCATGGTCGCAGATCTGGAACAGCCGGATGCCCTGCGCGGCCGTGTCGCGGAGCATGTCGTCGAGCGTCATCGGCTCGGGCACGCGCTCGGAGCCGCGCCAGAAGTAGGCGTAGGTGCTGAGGCCGATCATGCGGGCGCCCCCTCGCCGAGTGCCAGCGCCTCGTCGAGGATGCTCTCGACGGCCGAGACGTCGTGCGCGAACCGTCCGAGGAACAGCCCGTCGACCTCGCCGCCCAGCGTCGTCAGCAGCCCGGGCCCGGCGCTGCCGCCGTAGACCACGCGGCTGCCGGTGTGAGCGGGCAGCGACTCGAGATGCGCGCCGATCGCCCGCACCACGGCGACGATGTGCTCGGCGGCGGCGGGCTCGGGGGCGCCGATGGCCCAGACGGGTTCGTAGGCGACGAGCAGCGGGCCGGTCAGACCGGCGGCGGCCGAGGCGGCGAGGGCGGCGTCGATCTGCTGCGTCACCTCGAGCGCGGCCACGGCGGCCGGCGCCTGCTCGATCTCGCCGACGCAGAGCAGCGGGGTGATGCCGTTGCGCAGGGCGGCCGCCGTCTTGGCGGAGATGACGGCGTCGTCCTCGAAGAAGAGGCGGCGGCGTTCGGCGTGACCGATCTCGGCCAGCGTGCAGCCGATCTCGGCGAGCTCGACCCCGCTCACCTCGCCGGTGAAGGCACCGGAGTCCGCCGACGCGAGATCCTGTGCACCCAGCCGCACAGGAGCCCCGTCGAGGGCGTCGCGCACCGGCACCAGGGCCGGGAACGACGGCACGACGAACAGCTCGACGAGACCGGAGCGCACCGCGGGGTGACGCTTCGCCAGCTCGCCGACCGCCGTCGACCACTCGATGGTACGCGTGTGCGTGAAGTACATCTTGAGACTCACCCCGATGGTGAACCGGGGGGTCGCGCGCGCGGTGCTCATGACCGGCCGTCGAGCCCCACGGTCTCCGCCGAGCCGTCGTACTCGCAGATGGACCGCACCTTGTCGGCCGAGGCGCTGCTCGTGTCGAAGCGGTAGGTCAGCCACTCCTTCGCCAGGCGGCGCATCAGCTCGACGCCGACGACGCGCTGACCCATGCAGAGCACCTGCGCGTCGTTCGACAGCACGCTGCGCTCGACGGAGAACGAATCGTGCGCCGTGACGGCGCGGATGCCCGGCACCTTGTTCGCCGCGATCGCGACGCCGAGACCGGTGCCGCAGATCAGGATGGCCCGGTCGGCCTCGCCCGCGGCCACCATGCGCGCCGCGTCGACGGCGACGTGCGGATAGGCGGTGCCACCGTCGGCGTCGACCCCGACGTCGACGACGCTCGCGACACCGGGGTTCGCGGCGAGATCCGCTTTCAGGATCTCCTTGTAGTCGAATCCGGCGTCGTCCGATCCGACGACGATGCGCAGCTGGTCAACCATGGTGATGCCTTTCGAGAGAGCGGAGGAGCGAGCGGGAGTTCAGGAGGCGCGGTGCACGGAGGCGTGCTCGTCGAGCACCCGCGCGACGGTGCGGGTGATGAGACCGAGCGATGTCGCACCCGCGTCGGGCGTGCCGAGGCTCTTCTCGGCGTGCGGCCGGGCGCGGCCCATCTTCGGCAGCAGGTCGGCCGTGGCGGCGGCGGCCTCGACGGCCGTCTCGGCGGCGGCGGCCCAGGCGGTCGGCAGGTCGCCGCCCGCCTCGACGGCCGAGCCGAGGGCGGTGGAGAACGGCACGAGCACGTCGACCATGGTCTTGTCGCCGACCGCGGCACCGAACTCGAGGATGGCGTCGGTCGCGGCCGCGACACCGGCGACGACGGAGTGCCGGGTGGGCGCGGCGTCGTCGGCGAGGGCGGCTCCGAGGCTGGCCAGCGCCGAACCCCAGAGGGCGCCGGAGGTGCCGCCGGCTCGGTCCGACCACGCGTCGCCGGCGAGATCGAGCAGCGTGCCCGCGCCCGCGCCCCCGGCGAGGGCGACGTCGGCGGCCGCGACGGCCGCGGTGACGCCGCGCTGCATGCCGATGCCGTGATCGCCGTCGCCGGCCACGGCGTCGATGCGACCGAGCTCGTCGGCGTTGTCGTCGATCGCCGTCTTGACGGCGACGAGGGCGGCGTGGACGACCCGGGCGGCGGCCTGCGACTCGGCCGAGGCCGGCGGGATCGATTCGGCCGCGAGGGCCTCGAGCTCGACCGGGTCGATGCGGTCGGCCGCCTCGATCGAGCCCTTCTTGTAGGCGGGTGCGTCGGCCGGCGCGGCCCAGAAGCCCTCGAGCTCGTCGTCCAGCCAGAACAGGGTCAGCGAGACGCCGGCCATGTCGAAGCTGGTGACGAGTTCGCCGACCTCCGGCTCGACGACGACCAGGCCGGCGTCGCGCAGCATCTGGTCGACCCGGGCGTAGACCACGAAGAGCTCTTCGTACTTGACCGAGCCGAGGCCGTTCAGGAGGACCGCGACCCGCTGGCCCCGCGCCTCCTCGACGCCCTCGGGCAGTTCGGCCAGCAGCGAGGTCACGAGCAGCTCGGCCAGCTCGTTCGCGGTGGGCACGTCGGTCTCGCCGATGCCGGGCTCGCCGTGGATCCCCATGCCGACGGCCATGCGGCCCTCGGGGACGGTGAAGAGCGGTTCGGCGGCGCCCGGCAGCGAGCAGCCCGAGAAGGCCACGCCGAAGCTGCGGGTGCGCTCGTTCGCCTTCTCGGCGACCCGCACGACCTCGTCGAGCGGGTAGCCGGCGTCGGAGGCCGCGGCGGCGGTCTTGAAGACCGTCAGATCGCCGGCGATGCCGCGACGCCGGTGCTTCTCGGCGAGCGAGGCGCTCGAGATGTCGTCGGTGACGGCGACGGAACGGGTCTCGATCCCCTCGGCGACGAGCTTGGCCTGCGCCTGATCGAAGTTCAGCACGTCGCCCGCGTAGTTGCCGTAGCTGAGCAGCACGCCGCCGCCGGTGTGCGCCGAGCGCGCCACCGAGCGGACCTGCTGCCACGACGGCGAGGCGAAGAGGTTGCCGAGGGCCGCGCCGTGCGCCAGCCCCTGACCGACGAGTCCGCCGAAGGCCGGGTAGTGACCCGAGCCGCCGCCGACCACCAGGGCGACCCGGCCCGGCGCGCTGCGCGTCGCGCGCACCACGCCGCCGTGCACCCGGCGCACCCAGCGCTGGTTGGCCGCGACGAAGCCGTCGATCATCTCGTCGGCGAAGTCGCTCGGCTCGTTGAAGAGGCGGGTCATCGCGGGGCCTCGGCGAGCTCGGTGTCGTCGGACGTCTCGGCGCCGGCGGGCTTCTTCAGCCGGCTCAGCACGGTCATCAGCACCGCCGACAGCAGCAGGAAGAATCCGACGATGAACATCGGCACCTCGTAGTTGCCGGTCGCATCCGTGACGGCGCCCGTGATGTACGGGGCGCTGAACCCGGCGAGGTTGCCGATCGTGTTGATCAGCGCGATGCCCGCGGCGGCGGCCGCTCCGGTGAGGAACTGCGTCGGGAGCGTCCAGAAGTTCGGCAGCGCCGCGAAGATCGCCATGGCGGTGACCGCGATGACCGCGATCGTGGCGGCCGGCGAACCGGTGAACAGCGCGACGGGGATGCTCAGACCGCCGACGATCGCCGGGATGACGATGTGCCAGGTGCGGAGCCCACGGCGCGAGGCGTCACGCGACCAGAAGTACAGGGCGATCGCGGCGGGCACGTACGGGATGGCGGTGATGAAGCCGCGCTCGGTGACGCTGAACTCGGTGCCGAACTGCTCTTGGAACCCGCCGATGATCGTCGGCAGGAAGAACGCGAGGGCGTAGAGGCCGTACACGAAGCCGAAGTAGATGAAGGCGAGCATCCAGACGCGACCGTTGCCGAACACCTTCAGGATGCTGGGGTGCTTGCCGGCTGCGGTCGACCCGGTCTTGCCGGCCGACTCCTTCTTCAACGCCTCCGTCAACCAGACCTGCTCGTCGCGGGTCAGCCACTTCGCGTCGGCGGGCTTGTCCTTCAGGTAGAACCAGGCGATCACGCCGATGACGATCGCGGGGATCGAGACGCCCAGGAACATGAAGCGCCAGCCCTCGAGACCGAGGATGCCGTCGTGGCTGATCAGCCAGCCGGCCAGCGGGGCGCCGATCACCGAGGTAAGAGGCTGCGCCAGGTAGAACAGCGCGAGGATCTTGCCGCGGTGTCGCGCGGGCACCCACAGGCTGAGGAACAGGATCGCGCCGGGGAAGAACCCGGCCTCCATCACACCGAGCAGGAACCGCAGCACGACGAGCTGCTCGTAGTTCTGCACCCAGGTGAAGAGCAGCGACACGATGCCCCACGAGACCATGATGCGAGCGAGCCAGCGGCGGGCGCCGAAGCGGTGCAGAGCGAGGTTGCTGGGCACCTCGAGCAGGATGTAGCCGATGAAGAACACGCCCGAGGCGAAGCCGAACTGAGCGGCCGAGAGGGCGAGGTCGGACTCCATGCCGTTGGGGGCGGCGAAGCCGATGGCCGTGCGGTCGAGGTAGTTGATGAAGAACATCAACGCGACGAACGGCACCAGCCGGATGGCGACCTTGCGGATGGCGGACTTCTCGACGGCGCTCTGCGGCTCCGCCGAGCGGGTGGGGGTGTCCACATCGACTCCTTTTATCTAACGACTCTGTTGGATGGACGCCGCCTGGCCCCGGGAGGCCCGCTTCGCGTACTCGAACATCGTGCCGTTTCCCGCTCAACTTGTCAACCGGTTGACCAATCACCGTCCACGACACGTGGCATAGCGGTCGGTAGGATTGCGCCGTGCCCGCCTATCCCGACGACGACCCGACCTCGCTCCGGCTCGAGCTCGAACTCGTGCCCCGGGGAACGGCGGTCTCCGAGGTCGTGAAACAGCTGATCGGCCTGCTGACGGCGGGCGAGCTCGTGCCCGGTTCGCGCCTCCCTCCCGAACGCCAGCTCGCCGAGCGCATCGGCGTCGGCCGGTCGGCGGTGCGCGAGGCCCTCGCGGCGCTCGAGATCCTCGGCATCGTGACCGTCCGACCCGGCTCGGGCACGTACCTGCGCGACAACACCTCGGAGCTCCTGCCGACCACGCTCAGCTGGGGCATGATGCTGAACGCCGCGCGCACACGAGAGCTGATCGAGGTGCGCAGCGGCCTCGAGACCCAGGCGGCGACACTCGCGGCGACCCGGGTCGACGACGCCGACGTCGAGAAGCTGCGCGGCTTCGTCGACACGATGCGCGACAGCCGCGACGACCTCGACACCTTTCTGCAGGCCGACATCCGGTTCCACCTGCAGATCGCCATCAGCGCCGACAACGTCGTGCTGCGCGATCTGCTGCAGAGCACGCGGTCGCTGCTGCGGCTCTGGGTCGAACGGGGGCTCCGCGACCGGGCTCAGGCCGAGGCTGCCTACCTCGAGCACCTCGACGTGTTCGAGGCCATCGCGGCCCGCGACCCCTCCGCCGCCGAGGCCGCGATGCGACGGCACATGTCGACGGCCGGCGAGCGCGTCGGTCACGCCGACGTCGACGACCCCGCCTCCTGACCCCGCGCGGCCGAGCGTCCCCCCGCCCGGTACCGCGCCCGCCGCCGACCGCCGCGACGAGTCGCACGCTACCGCGCCCGCGCCCGGATCCGCTACCGGCGGCTACAGCCAGCTGCGCTCGCGTGCCACCCGGGCGGCCCCGTGCCGCGACGAGCTGCCGGTCTTCTGCATCGCCGCCGACAGGTAGTTCCGCACCGTCCCTGATGCGAGGTGCAGGCGGGCGCTCATCTCGCGCACCGACAGCCCCTCCGCCGTCAGCCGCAGGGTGTCCAGCTCGCGCTCGGTGAGCGGGCAGTCGTCCATCATGGCGGCGGCCGAGATGTCGGCGTCGATGTACCGGCGCCCGCCGTGCACCTGCACGATGACCCGCTCGAGCTCGTCGGGGTCGATCGACTTCGGCACGAACCCGCGCACGCCGGCGCTCAGCGCCCGCCGCAGCACACCGGGTCGCGCGTGCCGGGTCAGCAGCACGACCGCCTGCTCGGGGCGACGGGCGAGGATCTCCGTCGCGGCGTCGATGCCGTCCATGCCCGGCATCTCGAGGTCGAGCAGCACGACGTCGGGCTCGTGCTCGCCGGCGAGACGCACGGCCTCGGCCCCGTCGCCGGCCTGCGCGACGACCTCGATGCCGTCGCCGAGGTCGAGCAGCGCGGCGATCGACCGCCGCAGCAGCGTCTCGTCGTCGGCGAGCAGCACCCGGATCATGCGCGCCCCCCGGTCGCGACGCCGGGCCCGGGGGCGAAGGAGGCGCGGGTCGCCCCCGCGAGACCGCCCGCACCAGCCGATGCCGCCCTCGCCTCGAGTCGGAACACCCCGTCGTGGTGGCTCGTGGTCACCGAGCCCCCGATCTCCGCGAAGCGCTCGCCGAGGCGGGCGAGTCCGCTGAGCAGACGCGGCGCCTCGCCGGCGCCGTCGTTCTCGACCACGACGGTGTCGTCTCGCAGTCGGATGGTCACGTGCTCGGCCTGGGCGTGGCGCAGCAGGTTCGTCGTCGCCTCGCGGACGGCGTGCCCGAAGAGGTCGTCGGCGGGGTGCCCGACGGGTGGGGCGCCGTCGACGACCAGGTCGATGCTCGCCGCCCGGATCAGCTCGGTCGAGTTGGCGAGCTCGCCGGCGAGGGTCAGGGTGCGCTGGCCGTAGGCGAGGCGCCGGGTCTCGGCGATGGTCTGCACGATCAGCTGCTCGGCCTCGCGGAGGTGGCGCCGCGCCTCGGCCGGGTCGCGGTCGAGCGTCTTGTCGGCGAGCTGCAGCTGGAGGCGGCTGACGTGCAGGGCCTGACCCTGGATGTCGTGCAGGTCCACCGAGAAGCGGTAGCGCTCTCGGACCACGGCCAGTTCGGCCGTCGTCTCGCGGGCGGCCTCGATCTCGAGGTACAGGTCGAATCCGTACCGGTTCAGGCGGTAGACGAGGTAGATCGCCGCCATCGTCACGACGACGACCGCGATCGAGACCGGCAGGACGACGGGTCGCGCGCCGGGGCCCGCGACGAGCAGCGGCGCCACCGCGACGCCCACGGCGGCGGCCAGCCACCGCCACGAGGTGAAGGGCGGGGTCGTGGTCACGAGACCGACCGAGACGCCGAAGAACAGCAGGAGCGTCAGGTTCTGCTCGGCGAGGTGGGCGGCCCACCAGAGCGCGGCGGACGACGCGAGAGACAGGGTCGCGAGCCACCACGGCGCCCCGCGCTCCCAGAAGACGGAGTGCGCCGCCACCGCGACCGAGACCGCGACGACGGCGACGACCAGCCAGGCCGGCGCCCCCTCGGTCGTCAGCGCCGCGACGTAGAAGACGGCCATGAACGCGACCAGCGCCACGAACGACCCGGTGACGTACCGCCGCATCCGCGTCAGCGCGGGCAGGCGATCGGGGGTGCGGCGGGGCATGGGTCCACGGTAGCGACAGCCCCCGACACCCGTCAGCACGCGATGTCATGCCCCGACGTGACGGATGTCACGCCGAGAGGGTGGCAGGTCGGCACTACCGGGCGCCCGCCCCTCCCGGCATCGTCGAGGTCATGACGAACTCCACCGACACCACGCCCCGGCCCGCCGTGA
Organism: Frigoribacterium sp. CFBP9030; assembly: GCF_034045195.1. Lineage (NCBI taxonomy): Bacteria > Bacillati > Actinomycetota > Actinomycetes > Micrococcales > Microbacteriaceae > Frigoribacterium > Frigoribacterium sp. CFBP9030. Next base: position 61,050 of record NZ_JAXCWG010000011.1, on the reverse strand, counting down.
CGCACGACCCCCGTGACGGGTCGGACGTCGTGATCTCGACCAGCGGTCTCACCTGCACGTACGGCGACTTCACGGCCGTCGGCGGCGTCGACCTCACGGTGCGGCGCGGCGAGCTCTACGCTCTGCTCGGCACGAACGGCGCCGGCAAGACGACCACCCTCGAGGTGCTCGAGGGCCACCGGGCGGCCGACGGCGGCACCGTCGAGGTGCTCGGAGGCGACCCGACCGACCGCTCCCGTACCCGACGCCGCCTCGGCATGATGCTGCAGGACAGCGGCCTGGCCCCCGAGCTCACGGTCCGCGAGAGCGTGCTGCTCACGGGGGCGATCTCGGGCCGCGACGACGACGTCGACCGCGTGCTGGGTCTCGTCGGCATCGACCACAAGGCGCGGTCGCGCGTCGCCCAGCTCTCGGGGGGCGAGCGCCGTCGCGTCGACTTCGCGGCCGCCGTCTGGGGCACCCCCGAACTGGTCTTCCTCGACGAGCCGACGACGGGGCTCGATCCGGCGGCCCGCGACGCCCTCTGGGACGTCGTCACCGAACTGAGGGAGGCGGGGGTCACCTTCGTGCTGACCACGCACTACCTCGAGGAGGCCGCCGACAATGCCGACCGCATCGGACTCATGCACGCGGGCACGATACGCCGCGAGGGCACCGTGGCCGATCTCACCGCCGGCAGCACGACCAGCATCCGCTTCGTCGCCCCCGGCCCGCTCGACGAGCTCCCCCTGCGGGTCGCCCGCACCGAGAACGACCTCGTCGTCGTCGAGACCGACTCGCCGCAGCGCGATCTCACCCGGCTGATGACCTGGGCGGCCGAGGCCGATCGGCGTCTGGAGCGGCTGACGGTGCACCAGTCGGGACTCGACGAGGTGTTCCGCGAGCTGAGCCGCGCCTCCTAGGCCCCCTCCGACCGACCCTCCCGAAAGGACCCCTCATGACCACCGCCACCACCGCCCGTCCGTCCGAGTCCCCGGCGACGCCGTCGCGTCGCTCGGGCCCGGTCGCCATCGCCGTCGCCGAGCTGCGGATGCTCGTCCGCAACCGCACCGTCGCGCTCTGCGCGCTGCTCCTGCCCCTCGCCTTCGGGGCGCTGACCTTCGCGTTCGGCTCGTACGGCACCGGGGGCATGCTGGCCGGCGTGCAGATCATCGGCATGCTCGGACTCGGCGTCTACGTCACGGCGACGACGACCCTCGCCGCCCGGCGGCAGTCGCTCCACCTCAAGCGGCTGCGCAGCGGCTCCGTCTCGGACGCGGGCATCATCGGCGGACTCGTCCTGCCGATCGTGGCCGTCAGCCTCGCGCAGCTCGTCATCGTGCTCGGGGTGCTGGCCGTTCAAGAGCCCCCGGCCCACCTCGGTCTGCTCGTCGTCGCCGTGCTCGTCGCCGAGGTGATGTTCGCCGCGTTCGCCCTCGCCACGGCCGGCTTCAGCACGTCGCCCGAGCACGCCCAGTACACGACCATGCCGATCTACCTCATCACCCTCGGCGTCGCCATCTGGTGGACGATCACCGGCGCCGACGACCTGCTCTGGCTCAAGCGGATCCTGCCGGGCGGTGGACTGATGGAGCTCATCGTCCTCGCCTGGAACGGCGGCGACCTCGGGCTGCTGCCGGTGCTGCTCGCCCCGACGCTGCTCTGGGCCGCCGTGGCCGTCGCGGCCGCCGTGCGCATGTTCCGCTGGGAGCCCCGCCGCTGAGCCCGCTCCCCGCTCCCCCGCGTCCGTGAGTCGAGACACGCCGCGCCGCCCCCGGGCCCGCGGCGTGTCGTGACTCATCGCCGGGCACGGGCGCGCGGAGCCGGGTGCAGGCCGGGCTCAGACCCGGGCGCGCGCGACGGCCGGCACCCCGACCGCGATCGAGCCGGCCGGCACGTCGCGCGTGACGACAGCGTTGGCGCCGACGATGCTGTCGTCGCCCACCGTGACGCCACCGAGCACGGCGGCCCCGGCACCGACCATCACGCCCCGACCGAGGGTGGGGTGCCGGCGACCGAGCGCGCCTCCTCGGCCCTTGCCCCCCAGGGTCACGCCGTGGAACAGCGTGCAGTCGTCGCCGACCACCGCGGTCTCGCCGATCACGACTCCCATGCCGTGGTCGATGAACAGCCGCCGACCGAGCAGCGCACCGGGGTGGATCTCGACCCCGGTCGCGGTCCGGGCGAGCTGCGACAGCACACGGGCCGCGAACCGTGCCCCGAGGAGGCGCGGCGCACCTTCCGCACGCCACAGCCGCGAGGTCACGCGATGCGCCCACACCGCGTGCAGCCCCGAGTAGACGAGGGCCGTCTCGAGCCGCCCCCGAGCCGCGGGGTCGCGTCGCCGGACGGTGTCGAGGTCCTCCCGCAGGCGGGCGACCAAGCGCATGCTAGGCGCCTGCGAGGTCCTGGAAGAGCACCGTCGACAGGTACCGCTCACCGGTGTCGCAGACGATCGCGACGATGCGCTTGCCGGCGTTCTCGGGGCGCTTCGCGATCTCGAGGGCGGCGTGCATGATCGCGCCCGACGAGATACCCGAGAGGATCCCCTCGTGGGTCGCGAGGTCGCGGGCGACGCGCAGGGCGTCGTCGAGCTCGACGGGGAACACCTCGTCGATCTGCGCGCGGTCGAGCACCTCGGGCACGAAGTTCGCGCCGATGCCCTGGATCTTGTGCGGGCCGGCCTTGCCCTGGCTGAGCAGCGGCGAGTCGGCGGGCTCGACGGCCACGACCTTCACGCCGGGCACCTGCTCGTGCAGCACGCGGCCGACGCCGGTGATGGTGCCGCCGGTGCCGACGCCGGCGACGAAGAAGTCGATGCGCCCGTCGGTGTCGCGGAGGATCTCGGGCGCGGTCGTCGTGCGGTGGATCTCGGCGTTCGCCTCGGTCTCGAACTGCTGGGCCCAGATGGCGTTCTCGGTCTCGTCGACGATCTGCTTGGCGCGCTCGACGGCGCCGCGCATCCCCTCGGGACCGGGGGTCAGCACGATCTCCGCGCCGTAGGCCTTCATGACGGTGCGACGCTCGACGCTCATCGTCTCGGGCATCGTGACGATCACCTTGTAGCCGCGAGCCGCGCCGACGAGGGCGAGCGAGATGCCGGTGTTGCCGCTCGAGCCCTCGACGATCGTGCCGCCGGGCTTCAACGCTCCCGACTTCTCGGCTGCATCGACGATGGCGACGCCGAGCCGGTCCTTGACGCTGGCGCCCGGGTTGTAGAACTCGAGCTTCGCGAGGATCTCGGCACCGCCCTCGTCGGCGAGACGGTTGATCTTGACGAGCGGCGTGTCGCCGAATGCGGACGTGATGTCGGCGTGGATTCCGGGCATGCGAGCCTCTTCCGTGAGCGATGTCTGTGCGTGCGGATCGAACCCTCATCCTAGGTCGGCCCCCTGCACCACCGCCCCACCATGACGCCACGTGATGGACACGACGCCATGTTTACTTCTGGCGTCGTGCCCACATCCTGGCGTTATGGCGAGGACGCAGCGGCACGCCGAGATCGCGCAGCGTCGAGGCGAGCGGAGCGAGGAGGGCGACGTCGTCCGAGTCGCACCGCCCGATGGCCCTGACCCCGCCCGTGCGCAGCACCCGTCGCTCTCGCATCTTCTCGGCTCGGATCACGGCCGACGGAGCCCTTCCGCCCCGCATGGCCTCGTCGTCGTACTTCACGTTGCCGTCGAACTCCAGCGCGACGTCGCCCAGCACGAAATCGCACCTGCCCGCGAGGCCCTGACCGTCGTAGAACTCGACCTGCATGAGCGGCTCGGGCGCGCCGACCGTCAAGAGCGCCAGTCGACAGAGGGACTCGCCCCCGTTCTCGGCCCAGGGGGTCGCGAACTCGACCACCCTCCGGGCTGCGACGAGACCGCGGGTGCCACGAGACGCGTCGATCCTCCCGAGCAGGACGCCTCGGGTGAGATCGGCGGCCGCCTCGACCCGCTCCCGTCGCTGCTCTCGGTTCGGAGGCCACGCTGCAGGCCCCGGCGAGAAGGCCCCCGCTCGGAGCGCCTCTCGTCGCAGGAGCGCATCGACGCAGAGGACGGCGTCGGCGAAGGAGGCGCGGCGTGCGACGTCGATGGCGGTCCGGTGCTCGGAGGTGACGAGGAGCCCGTCGATCTCGACGACGTCGCCGGGGGCGACGGGCCCCGCATGGCGGACCACTCGCTCGCTCACCTGAGTCCGGGTCCGCCGCGGGTCGATGACGTGGACGGGGCCTCGTGGCCACGTGGCACTGGGCAGCCCGTGCAAGACGGCGGCCGACGAGTGCGAGGCGATCGCGCCCGGAGCTAGTCGTGACATGACGGCGTGGACGGTCAAGCGATGCCGTGCACGCGGATCGAGCGCTTGCCACGCCGCGGACTCGACGAACACCCCGGGGTGCAGGGTCTCGAGGTGTCCGCGTCGCGCGTCACGACGCAGGGCCGCGGCCTCGCGACTCTGCGAGCCGTGTGTCGCGGCGAAGATCAGCGGAGGCAGGGGGTCGGTCACCCGGCCAGCCTGCCCGGGCGCCGTCCGGACGACACGCGCACCGCGCCTCCTCGGGGACGAGCACCCCACCCGGATCAGCTGGGGAGGACACGTCCACGAGATCTGTTAGCACCACCACGCCAAAAGGTGGACACGACGCCGGTCTTAAACCTGGCGTCGTGTCCACCTCCTGGCGTCGAGCGCGGCGGGCGGCTAGGCGCCGGTCACCTTGCCGGGGTTGAACACCCGCCCCGGGTCGGCCGAGTCGAACAGCCCCTGCATGACGGCGACGCCCTCGGGCGAGACGTCCTGGGACATCCACGGCTGGTGCTCGAGGCCCACGCCGTGGTGGTGCGACACCGTCGCGCCGGTGTCGATGAACGCCTGCTGGATGGCGTGCTTGACGACGTCGTACTCGGCCTCTGCGTCGGAGCCGTGCTCGAAGGCGAAGGTGAAGTACAGGCACGCCCCCGAGTGGTACGAGTGCGACAGGTGGCCCATGATCCAGCCCTGCTTGCCGATCTGGTCGAAGGCCTGGTTGGCGGCGGCGTACACGCGCGACGACACGTCGCGCAGCTTCGACCAGGGTGCGGCGGTCTCGCTGACGTCGGCCGCGCCTCCGTGGTCCATGAAGAAGTCGCGCAGGTAGGGCGTGTCGAACTTCTTCTGGTCGTACAGCTTGCCGGGGCCCTTGCCGACGCTCATGCCGCGGTTGGCCTTGACGATCTTCGCGACCGTCTTCTGGGTCTGGGCGACGTGCTCGGGGCTGCCCTCGTAGCCGATGAACGACAGGCACATCGCGTCGACGTCCCAGCCCTTGGCCTTCAGCACCTTCGGCAGCGCGTCGTTGACTATCTTCGAGATGCCCGTGCTCGCCTTCGAGGTGGCGAACGAGAACGCCGTCTCGTGCGCGTCGCTGACGCGGGTGACCGAGGGGTGCGCGTCGCTCTCGGCGATCGCCTGCATCGCCGCGAGGCCGTCGTGCCACGACGGGAACAGGTAGGCGAGGATCTCGCGCTTCTCGGGCAGGCGGTGCACCTGCGCGGTGACCTCGGTGATGACGCCGAGACGCCCCTCCGACCCGATGATCATCTCGCGCAGCGACGGCCCGGTCGACGCGCTCGGCACGGCGCGGATCGACAGGATGCCGCCGGGGCGGACGACGCGCAGGCCCTTGGTGATGTCGGCGATGTCGCCGTACTTGTCGCTCTGCATGCCGGACGAGCGGGTGGCGACCCAGCCGCCCATGGTCGAGTGGGTGAAGCTGTCGGGGAAGTGCCCGAGGGTCCAGCCGCGGGCGTTCAGCTGCTCTTCGAGGTCGGGGCCCTGGCCGCCGGCCTGGATGCGCGCGAGTCCGCTGTCTTCGTCGATGTCGAGCACCTTGTCGAGGCGCCCCATGTCGAGCGAGATGACCGTGCGGGTCTCGGCCGGCAGCGGCTCGAGGCTGCCGACGATGTTGCTGCCGCCGCCGAACGGGATGAGCACGAGGTCGGAGGCGACGGCGAGGTCGACGATGCTCTGCACCTCGGCCTCGTCTGCCGGGTAGACGACGAGGTCGGGCACCCGCTCGAGGATCCCCGCGCGGATGCGGATCAGGTCGCGGATGCTCTTGCCGTAGGTGTGCACGACGCGGTCGTGGTCGTCGCGGGCCACGGCGCCGGGGCCGACGATCTGCTCGAGCGACTCGACCACCTCGGGCGCGGCGATCGACGCGGGCACCACGAGGTCGGCGAAGTCGAGCCCGGTGTCGTGGCCCTGCGACAGCTCGACGCCGACGATCTTCTTGACGAAGGGGGCGAAGCCCGGCTTGTCGTGGTGGTGGAAGGCGACGCCCTCGACGCCCCAGCCCCACCACTTCATGTGCTTCACGTCTACGACGGTGTCGCTCTTCTGCTGCTGGACGTCGGTCACCGGTGTGCTCCTTCGGACGGGTTGTCAGGCCCCAGGATACGGGCCGTGTTGGCGTCGCGGAGACGCAGGACCTCGGCGCGGACGCGCAGCGAGAAGGCCGCCGCGCCTTCGCCCTCGGCGGGCAGCATGGGGTCGCCGAACGCGACGCCCACGGGCAGCCGGCCGGGTCGCGGCCAGTTCGCCCCGCGCGGGTGCGCGATGTGCGCCCCGATCAGCGCGAGCGGCACGACCGGCACGTCGCAGGCGACCGCGAGCGCCGCGGCACCTGGCTTGAAGTGCCCCACCGTGCCGTCTTTCGAGCGCGTCCCCTCGGGGAACACCAGCACGGGGTAGCCCCGCTGCAGCAGCGACTTCGCGCTGACGGTCGGCTGGCCCGACCGACCGCGGGCAGCGGCTCGGGCGGCGGCCCGGCGGCGGGCCGAGCTCTGCGGCGTCGACCCCGCCGAGGCACCGGCCGAGGAGGCGCGGGTCGCGTCCGCCGCGGAGGCGGGAGTCCCCGAGCCCCGCTGCACCGGGAACGCGTTGAAGAAGAGCTCGGTCAGCTGGCGCCGCCAGGGCACGTCGAAGAAGTAGTCGGCCGCGGCGCCGGTCGCGAGGTAGCGGGCGAGGCGGCGGGGCAGCGCGCCGAGGATGAGCGGCGCGTCGAGATGACTGGAGTGGTTCGCGACGACGACGAAGCCGCCCGAGAGCCCGTCGAGGCGGTCGCGGTCGATGACGGTGACGTCGGTGATCGACCAGATGGTCGGCTTCAGGACCATCCGCTGCGCGACGTAGCGCGCCATGGCGTGCCGTCGCGAGCTGAAGCGGTCGCGCGCGTCGCTCGCCACGTCGCCGGCGCGCTGCGCGACGGCGTCCGCCCGCTGGGCGACGGCGTCGAGACGCGGGCGCTCCGGACGCGGGGCGTCCTGCCGCTGGGCGTCCTGCCGCGGGGCGTCCTGCTGCGGCTCGTCGTCGCGCGGGCGATCGCGCCGGTCGCGGGGGCTCACGGCTCGACGGGCTTCCGACGACTGGACGAGATCTTCGCCGACGCCGCGCGCACGGCGCTCCGCGGAGCGTGCCGCACCAACCAGAAGAGCGCCCGGTACCGAACCGTGGGCATGGAGACCACCTTGCCTTTGTCGACGTCGCGCAGACACGCGGTCACGAGGTGTTCGGCGCTGAGCCACAACGCGTTGGGTATCGACGACGACCGGATGCCGGCGCGCTGATGGAACTCCGTGCGGACCCAGCCGGGCAGCAGCGTCGTGACGCCGACGCCGGTGCCCTGCAGCTCGACCGAGAGGCTCTCGCCGAACGACGTCGCCCACGCCTTGATCGCGCTGTACCCGCCCATGGTCATGAACCCGGCCGTGCTCGAGACGATCACGATGCGTCCGCGTCCACGACCGCGCATGGCGCGGGCGCCGGCGCCCGACAGCACCAGCACGGCCCGGCACATGACCTCGAACGCGGCGTCGTGCGCAGCGACGTCCGTGGACGACAGCGGCGTGTGCACGCCGAAGCCGGCGTTGTTGACCAGGAGGTCGATCGGCGCCACCTCGTCTTCGAGTCGAGCGGCGACCCGGTCGACGTCGGCGCGGTCGCCGAGGTCGGCCGCGAGGACCTCCACGCGACGACCGAGCGCCCGCAGCTCGGTCGCCGTGGCGTCGAGTCGTGGGAGGTCTCTCGCGACGAGGACGAGGTCCCAGCCGCGACGGGCGAGTTGGCGGGCGAATTCGGCTCCGATGCCGGACGTGCCCCCGGTGACGAGCGCTGTTGCCATGCCGCTTACGATACGGTCTGTAGGGCTCGCGACGTGCATCGTGCCCGAACCACCACACGAGAGCGTCACGAGAGGATCGCAGGCCTTGTCCACCCCGAGTGACCCCTACGACACCACCGACTTCGACATCCGCGAGTTCACCCTCACGGCCCAGGGCGCCTTCCGCGGCGAGCTCGAGCTCGACTCGTTCGCCACGGCGCCCCTCGGCGACGACACCCTCCGCCTGCTGCGCCACGTCGGGCGGCTCGAGAGCGCCACGATGGAGCACCTGCGCAACCTGCTCGTCACCGCGACCCACAAGGACGCCCGCGTCACGGCCTTCCTGGTCACCTGGGCCTTCGAGAAGTTCTGGATCGCCGACGCGATCGACGCTGTGCTCGAGTCGCACGGGCAGCCCCGCCTCAAGGAGGTCGACGAGGGCCCCCGCCGGCACAGCCCGTCCGAGGCCGTCGAGCGCCGCGGCCCGATCACGCGCGCCATCGAGGCCATGGGCAAGGGAGTTCCGATCGTCGCCGTGCACATGACCACCGGCCTCGTCGACGAGTGGGTCATGTCCGACGCCTACGACGTCCTGGTCGAGCGCGCCTCCGACCCGGCTCTGACGGCCGTCGTCGACCGCATCCGCGCCATCAAGGCGCGGCACGAGCGCTTCTTCGGCATCGAGTCGCGATGGCGTCTCGACGACTCGCCCCGCGCGGTCAAGCAGACCCGCGCCTCCCTGTCCACCGCGGTGCTGCCGATCGGCGCGATCGAGCGGGCCGACTCCGAACGGACCCTCTTCGACGCGCTCGTCTACGGCGGGGCCGAGGGGCACCTCAGGGCCGACGCCGTCGGCGAGCGGGTCGCAGCACTGCCCGGCCTCGACTCCACGATCGGTTCCGCCGTCACACGAAAGCTCACCGCATGACCACCGCACTGCCCCCGTCCGTCCCCGGCTCGACCGAGGCGAGCCTGGGTTCCGCCCATGTGCTGCTCACCGGCGGCACCGGCTTCGTCGGCCAGGCGATCCTCGAGCGACTGCTCTCGACGCACCCCGACACCACCGTCACACTGCTGATCAGGCCCAAGGCGGGCACCCCGGCGCTCGGTCGACTGCGGCACCTGCTGAAGAAGCCGGTGTTCGCGACGTGGCGCGACCGCGTCGGGCCGGCCGAGGTCGAGCGCGCGCTGACCGAGCGCCTGCGCGTCATCGAGAGCGGACTGGGCTCGCTGCCCGAGCTGCCCGCCGACCTCGACGTCGTCATCCACAGCGCGTCGACCGTCTCGTTCGACCCGCCGATCGACCAGGCCTTCGACACGAACGTCGGCGGAGCCGTCGGTCTCTACGAGGCGCTCGGCCGTGCAGGTGGCGACCCGCACGTCGTGCACGTCTCGACCGCGTACGTCGGTGGCATCCGCAAGGGCGTGTTCCCCGAGGCCGCGCTCACCCACGACGTCGACTGGCGTGCCGAGTACGCCGCCGCCCGCGACGCCCGCGCCCGGGTCGAGGCGGCCTCGCGTCAGCCCGAGACGCTGCGCCGGTTCCTCGCCGAGGGTCGCATCGGTCACGGCAAGACCGGCCCGCAGGCCGTGTCGACCGCAGCCGAGGAGGCGCGGGTCGCCTGGGTCGCCGCCCGTCTCGTCGACTACGGCCGCACCCGGGCCGAGACCCTCGGCTGGACGGACGTCTACACGCTGACCAAGGCCTTCGCCGAGCGCGCCGCCGAGGAGCTCTGGGCCGAGAAGGGCCACCGCCTGTCGGTCGTGCGGCCGGCCATCGTCGAGAGCGCCCTCCGGCACCCGTTCCCCGGCTGGATCGACGGCTTCAAGGTCGCCGACCCGCTGATCATGTCGTACGCCCGCGGGCTGCTGCCCGAGTTCCCGGGGGTGCCCGACAGCGTGCTGGACATCGTGCCGGTCGACTTCGTCGTGAACGTGATCCTGACGGTCGCGGCGAACCCGACCCGCGCCTCCTCGGTGCCGGTCGAGTCGGCGGCCGGCGACGCACCCGCGGGCGACGCCCAGTACTTCCACGTCGCGTCGGGCAACAGCAACCCGTTCCCGATCCTGCGGATGTTCGAGAACCTCAACACGTTCTTCACCGCGAACCCGCTGCCGCGCGACGAGCACACCTCGATCCCGGTCCCGACCTGGAACTTCCCGGGGGTGCGCAAGGTCGAGGGCGCCATCCGCATGAAGCAGCGGACGAACGACCTGCGCGAGAAGGTGCTGACGCGGCTGCCGTCGAACGCCCGCACGCGCACGGCCCTGACGGCCGTGCAGACGCGCCGCGCCGACCTCGAGTCGCTGCAGAGCCTGACCGATCTCTACCGGCACTACGTGCAGTCCGAGATCATCTTCGACGACCGCCGCACCCGCGCCCTGCACGCCGGTCTGCCCGCGGGGTCGCCCGAGAGCATCGGCTTCGACGTCACCGACATCGACTGGGAGGACTACTTCCAGACGGTGCACTTCCCGTCGATCACGGCGATGACGCGAGCCTTCTCGGTGCGCCCCGCCGCCACCGGGGCGGTCGCCGACACGAAGGCGCTCCCCCGCCGCGACGACGTCGTCGCCGTCTTCGACCTCGAGGGCACCGTGCTCGACTCGAACATCGTCGAGCAGTACCTGTGGGTGCGCTCGAACGGGTTCCGCAAGGCGGCCTGGCCGGGCGAGGTCGCGAGTCTGCTGACCGGCCTGCCCGCGTACCTCCGGGCCGACGCCCGCGACCGTGGCGAGTTCATCCGCTCGTTCCTCCGGCGGTACAGCGGCATGCCCGTCTCCCGTCTGCAGAACGTCGTGTCGTCGACCGGCTACGCCGAGACCGTCCGCCGGCACACCCTGCCCGACGCCCTGGCCCGCATCGCGGAGCACCGCGCCGCCGGTCACCGCACGGTGCTGGTCACGGGTTCGATCGGCAGCCTCGCGGCGCCGCTCGCCTCGCTCTTCGACGAGGTCGTCGCGAGCACGATGCACTCGCGCGACGGCGTCTACACGGGTTACCTCGCCCAGCCGCCGCTCGTCGACGAGGCCCGGGCGGCCTGGCTCTCGCAGTACGCGAGCGAACTCGGAATCGACCTCGCAGGCTCGTACGGATACGGTGACTCTCACGCCGACCTCGTCTGGCTCGAGCTCCTCGGCAACCCGTCCGCTGTGAATCCCGACGCCAATCTCGCACGCGAAGCGCTCCGAAGAAGATGGAGCATCCGCGATTGGAATCGTGGCGGCAACTCAGCGAAAGGAGATGGAGGCAGGGCCTGACGCCCGCGCCTCCTGAACACGGCATGGCATTCGACATCGACAAATTCGCCGCGACGAGCGAGCGGATCACGTGGGACGACCTCGACCTCGACCACTTCAAGCAGAACCCGCTGTCGGCCGACTCGCTGCGCACGCTCCGGTACATGGCCGACGTCGAGTACCACACGGTCTGCTACACGCGTGATCTGCTGACTACCCCCTCGCATAAAGAGGACGACGTCTCGACCTTCATGACGATGTGGAACCGCGAGGAGTTCTGGCACGGCGAGGCCCTCGCCGCCATCCTCGAGGTGCACGGCGTCAAGGTCGACTACGACCAGCTGCGCGCCAACCGTCTGAAGCTCGGCTGGCGCGACCGCCTCGACCCCGTCAAGCAGGGTCTGCTCGGCAAGTTCGTCGGCTCCGACTTCGTCGCTGTGCACATGTCGTGGGGCGCCGCGAACGAGTACTCCGCCGTCGCGGCCTACAAGCGCATGGCCGAGCTCGAACAGGACCCGGTGCTCGCCGAGCTGCTGCGTCGCATCGCCAAGCAGGAGGCGCGGCACGTGGCCTTCTACGTCTCGCAGGCCCGAGAGCGCCTGCTCAAGAGCAAGAAGGCCCAGAAGCTGACCCGGTTCCTGCTGTCGAAGGTCTGGGCTCCCGTCGGCTCGTCGATCATGGAGCTCGACGACGTCAAGTTCGTCTTCGGTCAGCTGATGAGCGGCGTCGACGGTCGCAAGGCCGCCGCGAAGCTCGACCAGAACATCTCGAACCTGCCCGGCATGAGCGGGCTGACGATCTTCCAGAAGGCCCTCGACGGCCTCGGGGTCCGAGCGGACGCCGGTGCCTCGACCGGTGCCGGTTCGGTCGCCACCGCGTGAAGACCAGTCACCTGAGGCACTTCCTCGTGGCCGCCGAGGTGCTGCACTTCCCGGTCGCGGCCGACAAGCTCGGCATCTCGCGGCAGAAGCTCGAGTCGTCGATCGAGGCGCTCGAGCTCGAGTTCGGTCAGAAGCTGTTCGACCGCGACGCGTCGCCCTACCGCCTGACGAAGGCGGGGCAGGCGGCGATCGTCGTCGCCGAAGAGGAGCTGGCCAGCCCCTCGACCCCGCCGCCGCCGCCTGCTCCCCCCGGCGGCGGCAAGGCGAAGGCGAGCAAGGGCAAGGGTCGGACCCCCGCGGTCAAGGGTCAGCCCAAGCCGTTCAAGAAGCGTCAAGGGCGCTGACGCGCAGTTCGCGTTGCACGGCGAGAGCCAGCTCGCGCAGCAGCACCAGATCGACGCCTTCGACGCCCCGGGGCTCGGCGTCGACCACGCACAGCGCTCCGATGCGGACCCCGTCGTCGGTCTCGATCGGATGCCCGGCGTAGAACCGGACGGAGGGGTGCGACACGAAGCGGTCGTCGCGCCACGCGTCGGGCACGACAAGGGGTCGCCCGCTGCGGATCGTGTGGGCGCAGAACGAGTCGACGACGGGCATCTCGGTGAGTGACGACCCCGAGACGGCCTTGTTCCAGTGCCGGTCCTCGGTGATCAGCGAGAAGGCGGCGCCCTGCGCCCCGAGCAGGGTCCGAGCCCGCTCGACGATGTCGTCGAATCTCTTCTCGGCGGGCGTGTCGAGCAGCCCCAGCGATCGGATCGCCTCGACGCGGCGATCGACGCTCTGCGGTGCATGACGGGAGGCACGGGCCCCCTGTCCGTCGGCCACGCCGATGTCCACGATCGGCGCCGCGACCTCGGCGAGGGCTGCACCCCACGCCTGATACCGAGCGGTGTCGCCTGAACGGTCGTCGCTTCCGCCGGGCATCTCGGGGGCCGGCATGACGCGCACAGCGGGTCGCTCCGCGCAGAGGGCCCGGGTCGTCTCGTTCAGGAGCCGCGCGTGCCGGTCGACGACACCGCCGGGCGCGGCGCCGAAGCGGGGGACGGTGCTCGGCGGCTGGATGCCCGTCACGATCACCCCGGTGGAGGGACCGGTCGCGCGATCCACCGCGTCGAGCAGTCGGGACATCCCCCGACGCCACTTCTCCGGCGGCAGCAGTCTCAGGGCGTCGCTCATCCCCAGCACGACGACCACGACGTCGTAGCCGCAGAGCTCGCGGTCCGGCAGGTGGTCGGCGGCGGTCGCGACCGTCATGTCGGCGTCGGCGAACGCGTCGACGTCGACGCCGCGACCGGTCAACGCCGACAGGCTCCGGGCCAGATGCCCGGGGATGGCGAGGTCGTGGCAGCGGACACCCCAGCCGACGGCCGGGCCGTTGCCGAAGACGAGTACCCGGTCGGGGTCGACGCCCGGTGCGTGCACGTGCGGAGAGTCGTCGGGCCGAGGGCGGGTCGTGAGGTCGTCGACCACCCGGTACCGACCGCGGAAGAACGGTCGGAGCGCACGGGCGAGGATGCTCGTCATTCTCTGCTCCTCCGACACCCGGAGCGACCGGGTCGGTCTCCTCGCGGCAGGGCGGTGACCCTGCATTCGTAGCTAACGACTATCCGCGCCCAGCGCAGACGACTCAACCCCCAGTCGGGGGCGCAGACCGCCGGTCGCCCAGAGCGGCGAGGTCGTCGCCGAGCCCCGCGAGGCGCGAGGCCCTGTCGTCGCGGTAGTCGTCGTCGACGACGACCTGCCGCGCCCTGACGCGGGTCACGACGGCCGACCCGACGTCGCCCCAGGCGCGTTCGACGGCGGACGCCACGATGCCGTCGACGTAGTCGGCGTCGTCGCGGAGCTCGTCGAGGCGGTCGGCCACGCCGACGTAGGCGTTCTCACGGAACCAGAGCGTGCCGTCGTCGCCCGGTCGGTAGTCGTGCTGGTGACGCGAGCGACCACGGGCCCGCAGGGCCTTCGACCGTTCGCCGGCGATGCGGGTGTTCTGCGCCCGCTGCTCTTCGGCGAGGCGGTGCAGGGTGCGGCGGACGGCGGCGGCCGTCTCGTCGTGGTCGAAGGTCTCGCCGTCGCGGAGCGCGTGCACGACGATGCGGTTCGCCACCGTCACGACGGCGGCGGCCCGGGCGATGAGCAGGGCCTCGCCCACGGCACGATCGAGCGCGCCCTGGTCGACCGGTGCCGGCGTCGACGTCGCCGTCTCGCTGCGCGTCTTCCCCCACTTCATGGCGGGACTCCCTCTCGTCGTGCGGACTGGCGTCGAGTCGAGCAGAGTCGACCTCCCTCATTAAAGACCTCCCGCCCCGGGCCGGCGGACCGGTTCGGGGCGGGAGGTCGACGGGACGGCCGCGGGGCGAGACGTCGGCCGACCGGGCTCAGCTGTCGGCGGGTCGCTCCGACGACGCGGCGGTCGTCAGCTCGCGGACGAAGTCGTCGAGGTCGTCCGGGGTCCGCGACGTGACGAGGGTGAAGCCCTCCTCGACGTCGGTGATCACCGAGGCGTCCGTCCACGACCCTCCGGCGTTGCGGATGTCCGTCGTGAGCGACGGGAACGACGTCAGCTGCTTGCCTTTGACCAGGTCGGCCTCGACGAGCAGCCACGGGCCGTGGCAGATCGCGGCGATGGGCCGGCCCGAGGCCGCGAACGACGAGGCGATCGAGACCGCCCCCGCGTCCTGCCGGAGCGTGTCGGCGTTGATGGTGCCGCCGGGCACGAGCAGCAGGTCGAACTCGGAGGCGTCGACCTCCTCGATGGTCGTGTCGGGCCGGACCGCCTCGCCCGGGTCTTTGTCGCCGACGAGCGTCTCGACGGGCGCGGTCGACTGGGCGGCGACCACGACCGTGGCGCCCGCGTCGCGGAGCGCGCGCGTCGGGACGACGAGCTCGTCCTGCTCGACGCCGTAGTTGGTGACGATCGCGAGTACGCGACGTCCGGTGAGATCCGTGCTGGCCATGGGGCTCCTCCTTCAGGCCCGCTGCGGCGGGCCGATCGATGACCCGTCCCGTCTACGCCCCGAGGCTGAGCCGCCGCTCTGCGAGGTGTCCCCCGGGATCACGCGCGCTGCCCGACGTCGTCGACCCGCGCCTCCTCGGCCCGGTCAGCTGGCCAGCAGCGCCCGCGCAGTGCCCTCGTCGATGATCAGGTCGGTCACCAGACCGGCGGCGAGCGTCCCGCGGACGGCCGCCACCTTGGCGGTGCCGGCGACGACGCAGACCCGTCTCGGCACTCGGCGGATGGTCGCGAGGTCCGGCCCGCTGCCCCGCGCGTTCAGCGCGATGTCGACCGACGAGCCGTCCTCCCGGAAGAACACCGTCGCCACGTCGCCCACGACCCGGTCGTGCTCGAGGCTCGACTGGTCGCTGTCCTCGAGGTAGGCGCCCGAGTAGACGTGGCTCGGCACGAGGGCGCCCCGCGCGCCGACGCCGAAGACGACGAGGTCCATCCGCTCGTGCAGCTCGAGCACGCGCCGGGTGCTGCGCTCGCGCCAGAGCGCGCGCTTCGTCGCCGGGTCGTCGAAGAACGCCGGCACCGGGAACTGCTGGATGACCGCGCCGTAGGCGTGCCCGAAGCGGCGGAGGATCTCGCTCGCGTACTCGATGCCCGTGGTGCGCGTGTTGGCCGCGCCGTTCAGCTGCACGATCAGCGAGTTGTGGGTCGCCTTCGGCACGAGGTAGCGGCTGATGGCGCTGAGCGTCGAGCCCCAGGCGACGCCGATCACCATGTTCGAGTCGACGTACGGCGTGAGCGTCCGTGCAGCGGACAGGGCGACGCGGTCGAGACGATCGACGTCGCTGGCCTGGTCGGGCACCGGCACGACGTGGGCGACCACGCCGAAGCGGTGCTGCACGGCCTCGCCGACGACGGTCGCCTGGTCGAGCGGCGACTTGATCTGGATGTCGACCAGACCCGTGTCGCGGGCCGATTTCAGGAGGCGCGAGACCGACGAGCGGGACGTCCCCAGCTCGTGGGCGATCGCCTCCATCGTGAGGTCCTGCATGTAGTACAGGTGCGCCGCCCGCAGGGCGTCCTGCGTCTTGTCGGGCGAGAGCAGATCAGTCACGACGGCCTCCGTGCACGTTTGTGCAGATACGTTGCACCCATGGGAACACGGGTCGACGATAGACGATACCGGCGCGAGCCGCCGGCCGACCCCGTCGGACACACGCAACGCGAAAGAAGCTCCCTGTGACTGCGTCAAAGAAGACTGAACCCGCACGGCCCAACGTCGCCCGGATCATGGACCGCCCCACCGCCAAGGTCCTGGTCGTCGGCGGCGGCATCAACGGCATCGCCACGTTCCGCGACCTCGCCCTGCAGGGCGTCGACGTCGTGCTCGTCGAGCGCAACGACTACGCCTCGGGCGCCTCCGCCGCGTCGTCGCACATGATCCACGGCGGCATCCGCTACCTCGAGAACGGCGAGTTCCGACTCGTCCGCGAGAGCGTCGAGGAGCGCAACGGCCTGCTGAAGATCGCGCCGCACTACGTCAAGCCCCTGCAGACGACGATGCCGATCTTCTCGACGTTCTCGGGCATCCTGAACGCCCCGCTGCGCATGCTCACGCACAAGCAGCGCTCGACGAAGGAGCGCGGCGCGCTCCTCATCAAGGTCGGCATGACCCTGTACGACTCCTTCTCGCGCGACGGCGGCTCGGTGCCCCGTCACCAGTTCCGCACCGGCAAGGCCGCGCTGAACGACATGCCCGCGCTGAACAGGGGCGTCAAGTACACCGGCACGTACTACGACGCGTCGGTGCACGAGCCCGAGCGACTCGCCCTCGACGTGCTGAAGGACGGCCTCGCCGCCGGCGACCACGCCCGCAGCGCCAACTACGTCGAGGCGATCGGATCGCGCGACGGCGGAGTCCTGCTGCGCGACGTCGTGAGCGGCGCCGAGTTCGTCGTGAAGGCCGACGTCGTGATCAACGCCTCCGGCCCGTGGACCGATCTCACCAACGCCGCGTTCGGCGGGGAGTCCGCCTACATGGGCGGCACCAAGGGATCGCACATCGTCGTCGACAACGCCGAGCTGCTCGAGGCGACCCGCGGTCGCGAGATCTTCTTCGAGAACAACGACGGCCGCATCGTGCTCATCTACCCGCTGAAGGGCCGCGTGCTGATCGGCACGACCGACATCGACGCCGACCCGTCGCAGCCGGCCGTCTGCACCGAGGAGGAGGTCGACTACTTCTTCGATCTCGTCAAGCACGTGTTCCCGCAGATCGACGTGACCCGCGAGCACATCGTCTACCGCTACTCGGGCATCCGTCCGCTTCCGCGTCACGAGGACACCGCCCCCGGCTTCGTCTCGCGCGACTACCGGATCGTCGAGACCCCCATCCAGGGGCTCCCCTCCTCGACGGTGCTGAGCCTCGTCGGCGGCAAGTGGACGACGTTCCGCGCCCTGTCGGCGCACCTGTCGACCGAGGCCACGAACCGCCTGGGCGTCACGCGCACGGTCGACACGACCGGCATGGAGATCGGCGGCGGCAAGGGCTTCCCCACCAGCGACTCCGCGCGCACCACGTGGATCGCCGCCCACGCCGACGGTCTCGACCGCGCGCAGGTCGACCGGCTGCTGACCCGCTACGGCACCCGCGCCTCCTCGGTGATCGACGTGCTGCTCGACCAGCCGTCGGAGCCGCTGGCCAGCCACCCCGAGCTGACCCGGGCCGAGATCGCGTACTTCGCTCAGCACGAAGACGCCGTGCACCTGGCCGACGTCGTCCTGCGCCGAACGAACCTCGCGTTCGTGGGCGGTGTCACGATCGAGCTGCTGACCGAGATCGCGGACGTCCTGGGCGAGGCCCTCGGCTGGGACGCCGACCGCCACGAGGCCGAGATCGCCGACACGCTCGAGGTGCTCCGCACGTCGCACGGCGTCGAGGTCGGCTCGCAGCACGTCCCCAGCGCGACGGGCACCCCCGCCGCCTCGTGACCGATGAGCGTCGGGCCCCCTGAGCCGGACCGACCGCGACCCGCACTCCCCCGAGAACCCACCCCCGCAGCCCTGCGGCGGGTGGGTTCTCGGCGTCCGGTGTCGGAGGACTCGTCTAGAGTCGTTCCCACACACCTGTGATGAATGGAGCCCGCATGCCGATCCCCAGCACGCCCCCGGCCGCCGAACGGCAGCTGCTGCGCGACACGGTCCGCGCGCGCATCCGTGACGCGATCGTCGACGGCACGCTCGAGCCCGGCGAGAGACTCCACGACGAAGAGCTGATCGCCTGGCTGCAGGTCTCACGCACGCCGATCCGCGAGGCGCTCGGCGATCTGGTCCGCGCCGGCCTGGTCGAGATGGCCCCCAACCGCTACACCCGCGTCGCGACCCCGAACGCCGACGAGGCCGTCGAGTCGATCCAGACCCTGGGCGTGCTCTACGGCGGCGCGGTCCGACTCGCCGTCCCCCGCCTGTCGGCCACCGTGCTGAAGCAGATCGTCACCGCCATCGACGGCTGCCTCGTCGACCTCGAGAACGAAGACGGCCCGGCCCTCAACGCGCACGCCGTCGCCCTGTTCGCCCTCTACGTCGAGCAGTGCGGCAACGCGTCGCTGCAGAAGGTCAGCCGCGACGTCACGGACGGGCTCGCGTACAAGCTGCGGGTGCCGAACATCGTCGAAGTGCTCAACTGGTCCGAGATGCCGGCGGCGTTCCGTCTGCTGCGTCAGGCGACCATCGATCGCGACCCCATCAAGGCCGAGCTGGCGGCCGAGGCGCTGCACGAGCTGCCGGGCGCACGACCCGTCGAATAGCACCCCGGCGCTGCGTGGCCCGTGCGTCCGACCGGGTGATCGGCATGGGCCGGGCCTACTACGCTTGCTCCGACCGATTGGACACCTTCGCCGTGACAGACATGAGCCTCCGGCTCCCGACGACCCGGTTCCGGGCCGTGTTCGCCCTGGGCAACCGACCCGCCGCCGCTCTGCCGGTGCCCACACTGCTGGGCAAGCCGAACCTCTACGGCGAATTCGACGACGAGACGGGCCAGAGCACTCTCTACGTCGGCTTCGGCACCGGGCAGATCCATCTCGAGTCCGACGGTTCGAACCTCGCGTTCCACTATCACGACGCCGCCGGCGACGACACCGACATCAGCCCGTGGAACACCGCCGACACCGCGATGCTCGTCCAGTGGTCGACCCAGCTGCTGCAGGACTTCCACCGCCTGCTGCCCGGGCTGCTCGACGACGTCGACGACGCCGCGGCCTGGCACGACGTCGGGCTCGACCTCTGGGTCTGCGAGGTCGAAGAGCCCGCCAAGCTCGATCTGATCGAGGTCGACATCGAGGGCGAGCTGCTCACCCTCCCCTGGCTCGGGGCCGGGCACGTCGAGCACGACCACGTCGACGAGTCGGTGTTCGGAGCTCGAGACGGCTCCGTCGACGGTGAACGCGAGCACCCGATCGCCCTGCTCTGGGCGGCCGACCCGAACGCGAGCCCCGACAGGGCCATCGCCGAGGCCTGGCTCACGCCGGGCACCGAGCAGCCCGTCACCAGGGCGCTGCCCGGCATCGACTGGGAGGCCATCGGCTGGCCGGCCGACGAGGTCCTCGCGTGGCTCGAGGGCATCTACCTGAACCACCACGTGCTGCCCGACCCGGCGGGCACCATCCTCACCGGCGTGCTCGAGCGACTGGGCGGCATCGACGGCACCGACTGAGGTTCGCCTCGCGGCAGGCCGCCTCTCGGTGGGGTGAAGCCGCGAATTCGGACTCCCGAACATCTCTGATCAGGGCTTTTTCGGCGCTCCGACCCTCTGGGGCATGGCAGGATCGGGGGGTTCGTCGGCACCGCAGCCGCGCCTCCTCGTCTCATCGCGCCGTGCTGCGTGATCGCGCTCGCGCGCGCCCGCTGAAAGGTCGTCACCCTCGTGTCGTTCTGGACCCTCCTCCTCATCGCCGTCGGCGTCTCCGCCGACGCCTTCGCCGTGGCACTCGGCAAGGGGCTGCACATGCGGAGGTTCTCGGCCCGGAACGCCGTCATCATCGCCCTCACGTTCGGCGCGTTCCAGGCGCTCATGCCGCTGATCGGCTGGCTGCTGGGTTCGGCGTTCGCGTCGTACATCGCCGACATCGATCACTGGATCGCCTTCGGTCTCCTCGCGCTGATCGGCGGCAAGATGCTCCACGAGGCGTTCTCGACGAAGGACGACGTCGACGAGGACACCGACCGGCTGCCGCTCCGCGAGCTGCTGGTGCTCGCCCTGGCGACCAGCATCGATGCACTGGCCGTCGGCGTGACCCTGGCCTTCCTGCCGGTGTCGATCGGCGGGGCCATCGCCGTCATCGGCGTGACGACGACCGTCTTGGCGTTCGTCGGCGTCGTCGTCGGTCGTCGGGTCGGCTCGCGTTTCGGCAAGCCCGCCGAGATCGCCGGCGGGGTCATCCTGATTCTGATCGGGCTGAACATCCTGCTCGATCACCTCGGCGTCTTCGGCTGAGGCTCAGCGGCGCCACCAGGTGTCGAACGGCGAGGCGGGCACCCGGCGCTTGTGCTCGGTCGCGAGGTAGCGCGCCTCGATCAGCTCGGCGACGTCGTCGGCGATGTCGCCGCCCTCGAGATAGGTGTCGATGTCGTCGTAGGTCAGCCCGAGGTTCGCCTCGTCGGTCTGACCGGGGGTCTCGTCGAGCAGATCGGCGGTGGGCGCCTTCTCGTAGAGACGGGCGGGGGCGCCGAGGTGAGCCAGCAGCGCCTTGCCCTGGCGCTTGCTGAGACCGGTGAGCGGCACGAGATCGACCCCGCCGTCGCCGTACTTGGTGAAGAACCCGGTCAGCGCCTCGGCCGCGTGGTCGGTGCCGACCACGAGCAGCCGGCGTTCGCCTGCCAGGGCGTACTGCGCGACCATGCGGGTGCGAGCCTTGACGTTGCCCTTGGTGAAGTCGCTGAGCGCCACGTCTGTGGCGTCGGCGTAGTCGCGGGCGATGCCGTCGACACCGTGCTGGATGTTGACGGTGACGCCGTCGGACCCGGCGATGAACTGCAGCGCGAGCTGCGCGTCGGCCTCGTCGGCCTGCACCTTGTAGGGCATCCGCACGGTGACGAGCTCGGCGGAGCCGCCGTCGGCCCGGACGGCCTCGACCGCGAGCTGGCAGAGGCGCCCGGCGAGCGTCGAGTCTTGACCACCGCTGACGGCGAGCACGAAGCCGGCCGCGCCGGTCTTCGCGAGGTAATCGCGGAGGAACGCGACACGCGCCTCGACCTCGGCGGCCGGGTCGATCACGGGACGGACGGACAGCTCGGCGACGATCTCGGCCTGGAGTGCTCTCATGCCAGAACGATACCCATCACCGCCGACACTCGTGAAGCCCCGGAGCCGAGGAGGCGCGGGTCAGCTCGAGCGGCCCATCGCGATGAACGCGGCCGCGACCAGGCCGAGACCGGCGACGGTCATCGCGCTGATGAGGATGGTGAAGAAGAGCTCGGTCATGGGGGTCTCCGTCCGATCGGGTGCGGTGGTCTCGGACGATCCTGTCACGGGCCGCATGGTAGAACGGTGGTCGGACCACCGAGAGGCTTCTGTGCAGTCGACCCGCACCTCCTTCCGTTCGTCGCTCGGGCTCGTGGCGGTCGTCGCGGTCGCCGTCGGGCTGGCCGGCTGCTCCGCCCCCGAGGGGCCCCGCGGCACGGTCGCGGCCGCCGAGCTCGAGGGGCTCCTGCCCGGTGCCGACGAGGTCTCCGCCGCCACCGACGACGAGGGAGGCGCGTGGCGGCTCGAGCAGGCGACCTCGGCCGACGGCACCTCGGCCCCCGACCCTGCGGCGGGCTCCGACGCGGCATCGGGCGCGGGTGACGGCGACCTCGGGATCTGCGCGATGGACTTCCGGAGCTTCACGGCGGCCGAGACCCTGCCGTCCGCCTCGGCGGTGTTCACCCGCGAGCGTCAGCAGTTCACGACCGGCGTCGTCTCGCGTGACGACGCGGCTGCGTACATCGCGGCCCTCCGCGACGAGCTGGCCGGCTGCCCCGCGACGACGACCGCGGGCGTCAGCGGCACGGAGAGCAGCTTCACGCTGACCCCGTTCGACGAGCCGCTCGCCGAGGCCGACGAGTCCGCCGCCGTCTGCTTCGGCTACGCCGCGTCGTTCGGCGGCGCCCCCGCCCGTGGTCACGCCTGCCAGGTCGCGCAGGGCGATCTGGTCACGCTGTCGTGGGTGCTGGCGCCGACCGACCGCGAGGCGCTCGACGCGGCCGCGTTCGCCCGTCTGGTCGATCTGTCGGTGGCGACCAGCGCCTCCTGAAGCACTCGACGCCGTCGCGCCCGGGTGGCGCGAGACACGCGTACCCGCTTGACTGGGGTGGACGACGCGCGACGCGTGTCGCCCAGGTCGAGCAGCGACGCCCGGACCGGAGGCACTGCTCGACGTTCGATGACGAACGATCCGAGAGGACCCCCATGGCCGCCAGCCCGGACATCCCGCGCACCGACGACCTGACCACCCCCGTCTCCGCCAAGCGGTGGCGCATCATCGGACCCGGCCTCGTCGTCGCGGCCACCGGGATCGGAGCGGGCGACCTCGTCGCCACCCTGGTCGCGGGGTCGCGGTTCGGCTACGCGCTGGCCTGGACGGTCGTGATCGGCGTCGTGATCAAGATCGCGCTGGTCGAGGGGGCCGGTCGCTGGTCGCTCGCGACGGGCCGCACGATCTTCGAGGGCTGGCGGTCGCTCGGCCGGTGGACGACTGTCTACTTCGGCGTCTACATCGTCGTCTGGGGCTTCGTCTACGGTGCCGCCGCGATGAGTTCGTCGGCCCTGCCCCTGCAGGCGCTCTTCCCCACGGTCGATCTCAAGGTCTTCGCCATCGGGGCCGGAGTGCTCGGCGGCGTGATGGTCTGGTTCGGCCGGTACTCGTTCTTCGAGAAGATCATCGCGTTCTTCGTGGGCGTGATGTTCGTCACGGTGGTCGGGTCGGCGATCGTGACCCTGCCCAACCTCGGCGACATCCTGACCGGTCTCGTGCCGACCATCCCCGAGGGCGGCCTCGTCGTGGCCCTCAGCGTGACCGGCGGCGTCGGTGGCACGATCACGCTCGCCGCGTACGGCTACTGGCTGCGCGAGAAGGGCTGGAACAGCCCGGGGTGGATGCGCGTCATGCGCCTCGACAACGGGGTCGCGTACGTCGTCAGCGGGATCTTCGTGTTCTCGATGCTGGTCGTCGGCGCCGAGCTGCTGCACTCGGCCGACATCGCCCTGACCGACGGCGAGGGCGGGCTCGTGCAGCTCGCGGCCGTGCTCGGCGAGCGGTACGGCACGTTCATGACGTGGTTCTTCCTGATCGGGTTCTTCGCGACGTCGTTCTCGTCGATCCTCGGGGTGTGGAACGGCGTCTCGCTGATGTTCGCCGACTTCGTGGGCACCCTGCGCGGTCTCGACGCCGACGACCCGCGTCGCCGCATCGGAGGCACGTACTACCGGGCCTTCGTGATCTGGCTGACGGTGCCCCCGATGGCGATCCTCTTCCTCGACCGGCCGATCGGCCTGATCGTGCTCTACGGCGTGCTGGGCGCCCTGTTCATGCCGTTCCTCGCGATCACGCTGCTCTGGCTGCTGAACTCGTCGCGGACTCCCGCCGAATGGCGCAGCCGATGGCTGAGCAACACGATGATGACGATCTGCGCCGTGCTGTTCGTGGTGCTCGGGGTTCAGCAGCTCGTGACCGAGGTCGGCAAGCTGTTCGCCTGAGCGGCTGCCCCCGGGAAGCCGAGGAGGCGCGGGTCGAGATGACCCGCGCCTCCTCGTCTCTCTGTGCGACTACTCCGCGGTGTTGAAGCGGATCGTCTGGCTGCCGTTGGCGATGCCGGCGCGCTCGCTGGTGACCGTGAAGGTCACCGGGGCGGTTCCGACCCAGCGGCGGACCGTCCACGAACCGTCGTACTGCACGGTCGCGACCGAGGGTGCCGCCGAGGTGCCGTCGCTGATCGAGACCTTCGACCAGGTCGTGCCGGTGCCCGTGAAGGTCACGAAGCCGGGGGCCGTGTGAGAGTCGCCTTCCACCGGAGCCGTCACCACGAGGTCACCCTGGGCGACCTGGTCGGAGAACAGACGCAGGGTCTGCTTCGTCTCGTCGCCGGTGACCGGGGTGTGGGTCACGGTGAAGGTGATGAACCCGTTGCCGAGCCAGCGCTGGATGCTCCAGCGGCCGCGGCTGTCGACCTCGGTCTCGAGCGGCGCCAGACCGGGTGCCGCGATCGTGACCTTGTCTCCGGTCGTGCCCGTGCCCGAGATCGCGACGTTGCCCGGGGTGAAGGTGCCACCATCGGTGTGACTGCCGATCGTGAAGTCACCCACGACGTCGCCGACGTTGAACTCGATCGTCTCGCTGCCGTTGGAAACGCCGCCTCGTTCGCTCGAGACCGTGAACGTCGTCGCCGCCGTGCCGACCCAGCGGCGGACCGTCCACGAACCATCGATCTGAACGGTCGCGGTCGACGGCGCAGCCGACGTGCCGTCGCTGACCGAGACCTTCGACCAGGTCGTGCCGGTGCCCGTGAAGGTCACCCAGCCCGGCTGAGTGTGACCGTCGCCGTCGACCGGCGACGTCACCACTAGGTCACCCTGGGCGACCTGGTCCGAGTACAGACGCAGCGTCTGCTTCGTCTCGTCACCCGTGACCGGGGTGTGGGTCACCGTGAAGGTGATGAATCCGTTGCCCAGCCAGCGCGGGATCGACCACTCACCCGCAGCGTTCACCGTCGCCTCGAGAGGCGCCAGACCCGGTGCCGTGAACGTCACCTTGTCACCGGTCGAACCCTTGCCCCGGAACACGATGTTGCCGGGGGTGAAGGTGCCGCCATCGGTGTGGCTGTCGAGGCTGAACGCCTGACCCGAGACACCCGTGTTGAACTCGATGGTCTGCGAACCGTTCTGCACATCAGCCCGCGACGAGGTCACCGTGAAGGTCGTCTTCTCCGTGCCCACCCAGCGGCGTGCCGACCACGTGCCGTCGTACTGCACGGTCGCCTTCGTGGCGGCCGTGTCGGAGCCGTCGCTGATCGACACCGTCGACCACGTCGTCCCCACACCCGTGAACGTCACCCAACCCTGCTGCGTGTGACCGTCGTCGTTCCGAGGCGTCGTGACCGAGAAGTCCTGCTCGACGACCGCGTCCGAGAACAGGCGGATGTTCTCGATCGTGTTCTCCCCCGACGCAGCCTTCTGCGAGACCGACATCGTGTACGACGCGTTGCCCAGGTACCGGACCGCACTCCACGTGCCATCGGCACGCACCTCGGTCGACACACCCGCACCGGTCGACGGCGCCACCGTCACCGTGGCACCCGGCGTGCCGGTGCCCGAGAACGTCACATCACCCGGAGTGAACGTGTCACCATCGGCGAGGTTGTCCAGCGTCACATCCGCATACGACGATGCGAACGTCACCGGAGCGGAACCAGTGGCCTGGAATCCGCCCTGGGCGCTGGTCCCGACGAACGTGTAACCCATCGCGTTGCCGTCGACATCCGCAGCGTCAGCCGGGGTCGTCACCGCGATCTTCCACCGCAGGACCTCATCCCGGGGGCTCTGCCAACCCGGGGTCCCGTTCGCCGCGGTGTCCCAGGTGTAGGTGTAGGTGCGACCATCGGCCGACCGCACTCCGCCCTTCAGCTGCATGCCCGCGGTGTTCTCCCGACCGTCACGGACGTAGGCCCCGGTGATCTCGTCCTGCCCCGCGTCGAACACCGTGCCTTCCGGGGCGGTCACCGTGACCTCCGCAACGGGCAGACGCAATGCATCACCGGCGACCTTCGTCTCGAACGTCACCTCCGTGTCGGCGCCCCGCGTGAGCTCCACCGGAGCCATCGCGACGGGAGCTATCGAACCGAAGTCGCCCACGACCGTCACCGGCGCACTGCCCGCGGCGCGGAACGCACCCTGCGTGCTCGTGCCGGCGAGCACGAACTGCATCGCGTTGTCCTCGACGTCGGCCGCGTCGGCCGGCGTGACCACGGCGATCTTCCACCGCAGGATCTCGTCCTTCGGGCTCTGCCAGGCGTCCGCACCGTTCGCCTCGGTGTCCCAGGTGTAGGTGTAGCTGCGACCATCGGCCGAACGATCACCGCCGGTCAGCCGCATCCCCGCGGGGTCCTCCTGCCCGTCACGGACGAACGCACCGGCGATCTCGTCCTGCCCCTCGGCGAACGTCGTCCCCTGCGGCGCGGTGAGCGTCACCTCCGCGGACGGGCGACCCAGGAACTCATCGGCGACCTTCGCCTCGAACGTCACCTCACGCTCAGCACCCCGCGACAGCTCCATCGGAGCCATCGTGTTCGCCGCCAGCGCCCCGAAACTCGCCTTGGTCGACACAGGCACGGCCCCCGGAGCACGGAAGCCGTTCAGCATCGCCTGGCCGGAGTAGACGAATCCGAGCATGTTGTTCGGGCGTTCAACGGCCTGAGGGTCAGCGAGGACCTTGACGGTGTACTCGATCTGGCCCTCGGCCTGCAGTTGGACCGTGCTGCCCGAGACGGTTCTATCGAACGTCAGCGTCTTGCCGCCATTCGTGACGACTCCGCCTGCCAGCCCCACGGAATAACTCCAATCGACCCAATTCGAGTCAGGAGAACTGCGGATCATCGCTGTAGCAGTGCTCTGATCCGGGAAGGTCATTCCCTCCGGGGCGGTCAACGTCAGGCGAGGGTCCACGGCGCCGGTCAAGCGCGTCGCGCGCAGGCGCACCTTGACGTCCGACACCTCACCAGGAGCGACGTTGAACGAGCCCGTCGGAGCCGCGACGAACGGACCGATCTGATTCGCCGACGTCGTCCGCACGGTTCCTGAGGCGCTGAAATCCTGAAGCATCGCCTGGCCGGAGTAGACGAATCCGAGCGTGTTGTTCGGCCGGTCCACGGCCTGAGCATCTGCTCGGACCTTGACGGTGTACTCGATCTGGCCCTCGGCCTGCAGTTGGACCGTGCTGCCCGAGACGGTTCTATCGAACGTCAGCGTCTTGCCGCCATTCGTGACGACTCCGCCTGCCAGCCCCACGGAATAACTCCAATCGACCCAATTCGAGTCAGGAGAACTGCGGATCATCGCTGTAGCAGTGCTCTGATCCGGGAAGGTCATTCCCTCCGGGGCGGTCAACGTCAGGCGAGGGTCCACGGCGCCGGTCAAGCGCGTCGCGCGCAGGCGCACCTTGACGTCCGACACCTCACCAGGAGCGACGTTGAACGAGCCCGTCGAAGCCGCGACGAACGGACCGACGTCGGCTGCGGGCGTGGCGGCAGCCGGCTCAGGCGCGAAGGATGCGGCCGGTGTGACCGCGCTCATCGACGGAGCCGGTGCCGCGACGGCACCCGGGCCGAAGGCGAGTCCTGAGACGACGGTGGCCGTCGCCAGGGCCGCGGCGCCCAGGCGCTGCGGGGTGGTGTTCTTCTGCTTCATGGAGCGGTTGCTTCCTTCATTCTGGCCGTCGATCGACGGCGTGTGTGGTGCGGGGGTGGGCTGAGGCGCGGGGAAGCCGGGGAGGCGCGGGTCGTATCGACCCGCGCCTCCCCGTCTCTCTGTGCGACTACTCCGCGGTGTTGAAGCGGATCGTCTGGCTGCCGTTTTCGATGTCGGCGCGCTCGCTGGTGACCGTGAAGGTCACCGGGGCGGTTCCGACCCAGCGGCGGACGGTCCACGAACCGTCGTACTGCACGGTCGCGACCGAGGGTGCCGCCGAGGTGCCGTCGCTGATCGAGACCTTCGACCAGGTCGTGCCGGTGCCGGTGAAGGTCACCCAGCCCGCGGCGTCGTGGCTGGCACCGTCCAGCGGTGCCGTGACGACGAGGTCACCCTGGGCGACCTGGTCCGAGAACAGACGCAGGGTCTGCTTCGTCTCGTCGCCGGTGACCGGGGTGTGGGTCACCGTGAAGGTGATGAACCCGTTGCCGAGCCAGCGCTGGATGCTCCAGCGGCCGCGGCTGTCGACCTCGGTCTCGAGCGGCGCCAGACCGGGTGCCGTGATCGTGACCTTGTCACCGGTCGTGCCGGTGCCCGTGATCGCGACGTTGCCCGGGGTGAAGGTGCCGCCATCGGTGTGGCTGCCGATCGTGAATCCGTCCGCAGTCTCGCCGACGTTGAACTCGAGCGTCTGGCTGCCGTTGGCGATGCCGCCTCGTTCACTGGAGACCGTGAACGTCGTCGCGGTCGTCCCGACCCAGCGGCGGACCGTCCATGAACCGTCGACCTGAACGGTCGCGGTCGACGGCGCGGCCGAGGTGTCGTCGCTGACCGTGACCTTGGACCAGGTCGTGCCGGTGCCCGTGAAGGTCACCCAGCCCGGCTGGTCGTGGCTCGCGCCATCGATCGGCGCGGTGACGATCAGGTCACCCTGGGCGACCTGGTCCGAGAACAGACGCAGGGTCTGCTTCGTCTCGTCACCCGTGACGGGGGTGTGGGTCACCGTGAAGGTGATGTACCCGTTGCCCAGCCAGCGCGGGATCGACCACTCACCCGCAGCGTTCACCGTCGCCTCCAGAGGCGCCAGACCCGGTGCCGTGAACGTGACCTTGTCACCGGTCGACCCCTTCCCACGGAACACGATGTTGCCCGGGGTGAAGGTGCCGCCATCGGTGTGGCTGTCGAGGCTGAACGCCTGACCCGAGACACCCGTGTTGAACTCGATGGTCTGCGAACCGTTCTGCACATCAGCGCGGCTCGAGGTCACCGTGAAGGTCGTCTTCTCGGTGCCCACCCAGCGGCGTGCCGACCAGGTGCCGTCGTACTGCACGGTCGCCTTCGTCGCGGCCGAGTCGGAGCCGTCGCTGATCGACACCGTCGACCACGTCGTACCCACACCGGTGAAGGTCACCCAGCCCTGCTGCGTGTGCCCCGCACCAGCGGCCGGCGTCGTGACCGAGAAGTCCTGCTCGACGACCGCGTTCGAGAACAAGCGGATCTTCTCGATCGTGTTCTCACCCGTGGCAGCGACCTGCTTCACCGACATCGTGTACGACGCATTGCCCAAGTACCGGACCGCACTCCACGTGCCATCGGCACGCACCTCGGTCGACACGCCCGCGCCGGTCGACGGCGCCACCGTCACCGTCGCACCAGGCTGACCGGTGCCCGAGAACGTCACATCACCCGGGGTGAACGTGTCACCATCGGCGAGGTTGTCCAGCGTCACACCCGCATACGACGACACGAACGTCACCGGAGCGGAACCCGTGGCCCGGAACCCGCCCTGGACGCTCGTCCCGACGAACGTGTAACCCATCGCGTTGTCGTCGACATCAGCAGCGTCAGCCGGGGTCGTCACCGCGATCTTCCACCGCAGGACCTCGTCACGCGGGCTCTGCCACTGCGGCACGCCGTTCGCCGCGGTGTCCCAGGTGTAGGTGTAGGTGCGGCCGTCCTCCGAACGCTCGCCGGTCATCTTCATGCCGGCGGAATCCTCTCGTCCGTTACGGATCCAGACACCCACGATCTCATCCTGGCCCGCGGCGAACACCGTTCCCTCGGGCGCGGTCAGCGTGACATCCGCCACGGGCAGACGCAACGCATCGGCGGCGACCTTCGTCTCGAACGTCACCTCCGTGTCCGCGCCCCGCGTGAGCTCCACCGGAGCCATCGCGACGGGCGCCATCGAGCCGAAGTCGCCTACGACCGACACGGGCGCGGAGCCCATGGCACGGAATGCGCCTTGGTCGCTCGTCCCGACGAACGAGTAATCCATCGCGTTGCCGTCGACATCCGCCGCGTCAGCCGAGGTCGTCACCGCGATCTTCCACCGCAGAACCTCATCCTTAGGGCTCTGCCACCCCGTCGCACCGTTCGCCGCGGTGTCCCAGGTGTAGCTGTAGGTGCGACCGTCATCCGACCGCATTCCACCCGTCAGCTGCATCCCCGTGGGGTCCTCCTGACCGTCACGGACGAACGCACCGGCGATCTCGTCCTGCCCCTCGGTGAACGTCGTCCCCTCAGGGGCGGTCACGGTGACCTCCGCTACGGGCAGACGCAACGCGTCAGCTGCGACCTTCGTCTCGAACGTCACCTCCGTGTCGGCGCCCCGTGTGATCTCCACCGGAGCCATCTCCACCGAGGCGAGGGGTCCCGTCGAGGCCGCGACCTCGACGTCGACGTCGACGCTGTCGAGCACATCGCCGTTGAAGAGCGTCTGGGTGATCTCGACGGTCGTCGTCCCGATCGGGAGATCCGACAGCGGCAGGGAGTACGTCCCGTCCTCCGCGGTCTCGACCTCGACACCGCGCGCCGACACCGTCGATCCCGTCGTCGCTGCACCCGTGATCGTCGCCGACCGTGCGAGGTCGTCCACGACGACCTTCGCCGTCAACCCGCGCTCGGCACGCATCGCCTCGTCCAGAACGAAGGGATGTGCAGTCGACAGGCCACTCAGCTGGACGTAGGTTCCTTCACCGCGCGAACGGATCGCCCTGGCGTCCTCACCGACAGGCGCGAGCCCCTTCTCAGCGCCCTGCTTCGCGGGAACCTCGACCCACTGCCACTGCTGCGTCTCCGACCCGTCGCACCCGCTGATGCCGACGTGCGACGACGCTGCACTGACCCACGTCAGACACGAGTCGGAATCATCACCGACACCGCGCACCAAGCCGGTCCTCCCGACCTTCGGCACCGACCAGAAGCTCGCGTTCGCCTGCGCCTCGGCGACCGTCCCTCCCTCGACGGGCCGCATCGCGTCCGGATCCAGACGAACACCGAAGGCGTCGGTCTCCGAGACCGCCATGGCCAACGGCCCCACAAGACGGACGCTGTCGATGACGAGATCGACCGTCGCGGTACCGGACACGGCCCCGTTCGGAAGCGTCTGAGTGACCTCGATCGAATGCGTTCCTTCGGGGAGGCCGGCGAACGACAACTCGTACGAGCCGTCCTCGCCGACCTCGACCGACTCGCCCCGAGCAGAGACGGTCGCCCCGGTCGTCGCGACACCCGAGACGGAGCCCTTCTCGCCATCCGCCACCGCGGTCAACTCGCGCTCCGGGAGCATGCGCTCGTCCATCACGAGGGGACGCTTGCCCCCGCCGCTCAGCAGGAACAGGAACGTCCCCGCGCCTCGGGGGACGAGACCGTTGTTCGACCTGGCGACGGGCGCGAGGGTCTTGTCGAACCCCTGAACGGAGTTCGCGTCGGTCCAGGTCCAGAGCTGCTCGGAGGAGTCGGAGCATGTCGCGAAGGCCAGGTAGGTGAAGTTGTACGTCGGGATCAGACAGCGGTCATCGTTCGCACCCGTTCCGCGCACCTGCCCCTGCTGGCCGACGGCCGGCAGCGAGAACCAGCTGGCGTCGTCGACGGTGGTCGTCCGCATCGTGTCGGGGTCGATGCGGAGACCGTACTGGACGTCGTCGGAGCTGTTGATGACCAGCGGTCCGACACGACGTGTCGACTCGGCCTCCGCGTTCTCGCTCGTGGCGCTGGTGACGGTCGTGCCCCGCTCGGCGCTGGGGGCCGCGACGGCCCCGGGGCCGAAGGCGAGCCCTGACACGACGGTGGCCGTCGCGAGTGCGGCCGCACCCAGGCGCTGCGCCGGGGTGTTCTTCTTCTTGTTCGTCATCTGGTGATGTGTTCTTTCTTTCTGGCCGTCGAGGGACGGCGTGAGGGGAGGGGTCTGTCGGCGCCGGGTCATCGGGCGCTGACGGCGACGTCGTCGGCGCCGGTGGCCACCTCGGGGGCGTCTCCGCCGTGGGTGACGGTGTTGCCGAACGAGAGGTTGTTGATCGTCTCGACGGACTCGACGTCGACCGTGTTGCCGTCGCTCTCGAGGATCAGGTTCGTGACCGGGCCGAGCGTGATGGTGTTGCCCGAGCCGATGATGTCGACGGTCTCGCAGCCGTCGGGCAGCTCGTACTCGGTGTCGTTGTCGACGAACGTGGCGATGCCGTCGATGCACTCGCCGGTCGGCTTCGGGAAGTCCGTGGCCGCGGCGGTCTCCGAGGAGGCGGGGGTCGGCGTGGCCTCGTCGGCCTCGGTCGTGCCGCTGGTGCAGCCGGTCAGGGCCAGCGCGGCGAACGCGATACCGGCGGTGGTGGTGAGGAGTGTGCGGCGCATGGTGGTCCGTTCTGTCGTGTGGCGGCGAGCCGGGCGGCACGCCGAAGGGGAAGCTGAGAGGGGAGGGGAAGCAGGAGGAGAGACGGCCTTCGTGCGGAGCGTCACCGGCCCGCCCCGAGGCGGATCTCGTGACGACCGTTCTCGACGTCTGCGCGGGCGCTGGTCACCGTGACGGTGACGGGCCCGGCGCCGATCCATCGGCGCACGGTCCACGAGCCGTCGTACTGGACGGTGGCGACCGAGGGCGGTGTGCCGGTGCCATCGTCGATCGAGACCCGTGACCAGGTCGTACCGGTGCCGGTGAAGGTGACCCAGCCGGCCTGCGAGTGGTCATCGCCGTCGACCGGAGTCGACACGACCAGCTCGCCCTGCGGCACCTGGTCGGAGTAGAGCCGGAGCTGCTGCTCGGTCGACTCGCCGCCCGTCGTCGTGTGGGTCACGGTGAAGGCGATCGAGCCGTTGCCGAGCCACCTCTGGATCGACCAGCGACCGCTGAGGTCGACCCGCGCCTCCAGCGGGGCCAGGCCGGGTGCGGTCAGGGTGACCGTGTCGCCGGTGGATCCGGTGCCCGAGAAGGTGATCGCGCCGGGGGTGAAGGTGCCGCCGTCGGAGTGACTGTCGATCGTGAAGGGCCGGTCGGTGACACCCGTGTTGAATGCGACGGTCTCGGACCCGTTCTCGACGTCGGCCCGGGAGGACGTCACCGTGAACGAGGTCGGCTCGGTGCCGACCCACCGCCGTGCCGTCCATGAGCCGTCGTACTGCACGGTCGCGGTGGTCGGGGCGATGGCGGAGTCGTCGGCGATCGACACCCTCGACCAGGTCGTGCCCGTGCCCGAGAAGGTCACCCACCCCTGCGCCGCGTGACCATCGCCGTCCGAGGGAGACGCCAGGGTGAAGTCGCCCTCGGCCACGGCGTTCGAGAACAGACGGATGCCCTCGATGGTGTTCTCACCCTCGGAGGAGGTGTGCGAGACGGTCAGGGTGTACGCGCCGTTGCCCAGGTAGCGCACCGCGCGCCAGGTCCCGTCGGGGCGGACCTCGGTCGAGACGGGGGCGCCCGAGGCCGGTGCGATGGTCACCGTCGCGCCGGGGAACCCGGAGCCGGTAAACTCGACCTCGCCCGGAGTGAAGCGATCACCGTCTGCGAAGTCGTCGAGGGTCCCGTCGCGGTACCGGTCGACGAACGAGACCGCCGAGCGACCGAAGACGTGGAAGGCCCCGCTGTTCGCCGTGCCGGAGTGCAGGAGGCCTAGCGAGCCCTGGTCGGCGACGCCGAACGGGGTGCGCACGACGGCCTCGAACCGCAGCCGGGACCCGGCCGGGAGGCGGAAGCCGCCGTTCGTCGTGTCGGCGTCGTAGGTGAGGGAGGTCGCGTCGGCCGACGGGGTGCCCCCGGTCAGACGCAGATAGGCGGACTCGCGCCAGTCGCGAGCCCCGGGCAGCAGGTAGGCCACCGGCCGATCATCGGCCGAGGCGAACGTCGTCCCGGCCGGCGCCGTGAAGGTGACCGTCGAGTCCATCGAGGTCAGCTCGGCGGTCGTCTCGACCTGGGCGGTCACCGCGCTGTCCAGCCCGCGGGGGATCTCGGCCGACGGCAGCTCGACGGGGGTGAACTCGCCGGAGGCCGCCGGGACCTCGACATCGAGCGTCGTCGTGCCGTGCACCTCGTC
Organism: Frigoribacterium sp. CFBP9030; assembly: GCF_034045195.1. NCBI lineage: Bacteria > Bacillati > Actinomycetota > Actinomycetes > Micrococcales > Microbacteriaceae > Frigoribacterium > Frigoribacterium sp. CFBP9030. The sequence continues at coordinate 27,143 of NZ_JAXCWG010000011.1, read as the reverse complement.
GTTCGGCAGGGTCTGGGTGACCACGAGCGAGGTGACGCCGACCTCGAGATCGGTCAGCGTGAGCGTGTACTCGCCGGTCTCGCCGACGACGACCGACTCGTCGCCGATCGAGACCGTCGACCCCGTGGAGGCGACCCCCGAGACCGCTGCCGAGCGCTCCATCGCGTCGACGACGGCCGACGCGGTGATCTCGCGCTCGGCGAGCATCGCCCCGTCGAGGGCCATCGGCCGCGTGTACGAGGCCCCGTCGACGGCGTGCACGTAGGTGCCGGCACCGCGCGGTGCGATCGCCCGTGCCGTGGCGGTCGACGGCGAGAGCGCCTTCGAGAAGCCCTGCCGCTCGGTCGTGTCGGTCCACTGCCAGTCCTGCTGGGCGGAGGCGTTGCAGCTCGCGATCGTGACCGTGCCGTTGCTCGGCGACGCCTTGGTCAGGCAGCGATCCGCCTTGTCGCCGACACCACGCACCGGGCCGACCTGGCCGACGGCCGGCACCAACCAGTAGTCGGCCTCGGCCTGCGCCTCGGCGAGGGTTCCGCCGCCGCCGGTGCGCATGGTGTCGGGATCGGCTCGGAGGCCGAAGGCGTGGGTCTCGCTCTGGACGATCGCGAGAGGCCCGACGAGGCGGGTGGATTCGGAGGCGATGACGACGGGCGTGCTGCCCGAGGCCCTAACCGACGGGTCGCCCGGCGAGGCGTCCGCGGCAGCGGCTGCTCCGTCGGCGATGCCGCCGAGCACGGTCGCCGTGGCGAGCGCGACTGCTCCGACTCGGAGTGCGGTCCTTCTCGTCATGTGTTCTGGTCTCCCCTGGTGTCATGCCCGGCGGGTCCCGGTGACAATGCGTCAAATATTACCAGAGGAATTCGTATATCGCATGCTAATACGTGTGATGCATGAGCTAGGACGACGCCAGCCGTTCATCTGCGCGACGTGCGGCGGCATCCCCACCGTCGCCGCGCCTCCCTACGGTGCTCGTGGGTCGACCGGCACCCCTTCGTCGCTCCCCGCGACGAGCCTCGGCCCCGCACCCGAAGGATCCCGATGCTCGCCAAGCGCCACCTCGCCGGAGCCGCCACCCTCGCCGCCCTGGCCCTGGGCCTCACCGCCTGCTCGTCCGCCGACGCGGGGAGCTCAGGAGGCGCGGCGAGCGGCACCGACGCCGCCACCGCCACCAGCGCGGAGGACCTCGGCGGCATGGACCAGCTCGTCGCCGCCGCCGAGGCCGAAGGCGAGCTGAACGTCATCGCGCTGCCCGACACCTGGGCGAACTACGGCGAGATCATCGACGCCTTCGAGAACGAGTACGACATCACCGTCAACTCGGACAACCCCGACGTGTCGAGCGCCGAGGAGATCACCGCGGCGCAGAACCTGAAGGGGCAGGACGGCGCCCCCGACGTCTTCGACCTCGGCTCGGCCGTCACCCTCGAGAACCTCGACCAGTTCGCGCCGTACAAGGTGACGACCTGGGACGACATCGCCGACGATCGCAAGGACGCCGACGGCAGGTGGGTCTACGACTACACCGGTCTGATGTCGATCGGCTACGACGCCGACGCCGTGCCCGAGCCGACCAGCCTCGACGACCTGCTCGGCGACGAGTACAAGGGCAAGGTCGCCCTGAACGGCGACCCGACCCAGGCCGGCGCCGCAGCGGCAGCGATCCAGTGGGCCGCCCTCCAGGACGGCGGCAGCGTCGACGACATCACCCCCGGTGTCGACTTCTTCGGCGAGCTGAACGACGCCGGCAACTTCCTGCCGACCGACCCGACGCCCGCCACCATCGCCTCGGGCGAGACCCCCGTCGTCTTCGACTGGAGCTACAACAACCTGGCCGCCGCGGCCGACGCCGGCGGTCGCGACTGGAAGACAGCCGTGCTGCCCGGCACGGCCCTCGCCAGCTACTACAACCAGGCCATCAACGTCGACGCCCCGCACCCCGCGGCCGCCCGACTGTGGCAGGAGTTCATCATGGGCGACACCGCCCAGAACCTCTACCTCGCCGCCGGCGCCTACCCCGTCCGACTCGACGCCATGGTCGAGGCCGGCACGGTCGACCAGGGCGCCCTCGACGCGGTCGGCGAGCAGCCCGCCGACACCGTGCAGTTCACCAGCGAGCAGACCGAGGCCGCCTCGGCGGTCCTGGCCGAGCGCTGGGCCGCCGTGATCGGCTGATCGTGACGACCGTGGCGAGAGGGGCGGAGTCGTCGACCCGCGCCTCCTCGACCTCCGGCGGCGTCGACTCCCCCCGGGGTCGGCGCCGCCTGCCGGCGTGGTGGGGGCTGACCCCGTTCGCGCTCTACGTGCTGGCGTTCCTGGTGCTGCCGTGCCTGCTGGCGCTCGGCACCGGCTTCGTCGACGGCGACGGCCGGTTCACCCTCGACAACATCGCCGTGCTCGGCGAACCCAGCGTGCTGCGCGCGTTCGGCAGCTCGGCGCTGGTCTCGGGCGTGACCGCCGTGGTCGGCGCCGTGCTCGGCGCCGTCGTCTGCTGGGGTCTCACCGCCCTCCGCCCCGACGGGCTCGTGCGCGGGTTCGTCGACTCGGCAGCCAGCGTGCTCGCCCAGTTCGGCGGCGTCATGCTCGCGTTCGCCTTCACGGCCACGATCGGCATCCAGGGGGTCGTCACGCAGCTGCTGCTGACCCGCTTCGGGGTCGACGTCTTCGCCGACGGCGTCTGGTTCTACCAGGTGCCCGGCCTGCTGCTGCCCTACATCTACTTCCAGGTGCCGCTGATGGTGATCACCTTCATGCCGGCCGTCACCGGACTGCGTCCGCAGTGGCAGGAGGCGGTGGCCACCCTCGGCGGCACGGGGTGGCAGCACTTCGCCCGCGTCGTGGTGCCCGTGCTCACGCCCGCATTCGTCGGCAGCCTGCTGCTGCTGTTCGCGAACGCGTTCTCGTCGTACGCGACCGCCGCAGCGATCATCAGTCAGGGCGCCCAGATCGTGCCGCTGCAGATCCGCGCGGCGCTCGTCAGCGAGACGGTGCTCGGTCGCGAGAACGTCGCCGGAGCCCTCGCGCTCGGCATGGTCGTCGTGATGGTCGTGCTGATGTCGCTGTACTCGGTGCTGCAGCGTCGGACCGAGCGGTGGCAGCGGTGACCGGCGTCGGTGTGTCGACCCGCGCCTCCTCGGGGCGCGCCCCCTCGGCGGGCGGCCCTGCGGGGCGTGCCTCGACGACTGCGCGCAGGGTCGCGCTCGGCGTGGTCGGGCTGGTGTTCGCCGTGCCGATCGCCGCGATGGTCGCGTTCTCGCTGCGGAGCGCCGACGGCAGCGGGCACGACCTGAACCACTGGCTCGCGATCGTCGACCCCGAGAACGAGCGGGCGTATCGCAACCTCGTCGAGGGCGTGACGAACTCGCTCGTGCTGGCCGTCGTCGCCGCGCTGCTGGTACTCGCGCTGCTCGTGCCCGCCATGGTGCTCGTGCACCTCCGCTACCCGCGACTCGCGCGCCCGCTCGAGCTCGTCTGCCTCGTGCCGATCACGGTGCCGGCCATCGTGCTCGTCGTCGGACTCGCGCCGGTCTACTCGGTGGTGACGCGCATCGCCGGGTCGGGCGCCTGGACGCTCGCGCTGGCCTACGGGATCACCGTGCTGCCCTACGCGTACCGGGCCGTGCAGTCCGACCTCACCGGCACGGATCTGCGCACCCTCACCGAAGCGGCCCGCACCCTCGGGGCCGGCTGGGCGCACACCTCCGTGAGCGTCGTCGTGCCGACGCTGCGCCGGGGGCTGCTCGCGGCCGCGTTCATCACCGTCGCCGTCGTGCTCGGCGAGTTCACCATCGCGTCGCTGCTCAACCGCGTGACGCTGCAGACGGCCCTGGTGCAGGTCTCGCGGAGCGACCCGTACGCCGCGGTCATCTTCGCCCTGCTGGCGCTGGGCTTCGCGTTCGCGCTGCTCGTCGTGATCGGGCGCGTCGGCACTCGCGGGCCGGGCTCATCGCCCGCGGTCTCGGCAGGCGCCGCGTCTCCCGCCGGTGCTGCTGCCGGTGCCGTCACGCGCGCCGCGCCTGTCGCTTTCGCTCCCTCTGCTCCTCCTGCTCCGCCCGCTCGAAAGGCCCGCTCGTGACCGCCACCCTCACCGCCCCGATCGACGTCGACCGGCGCGCTGGCGCGGCCGTCGAGTTCCGCTCGGTCGTCAAGGACTTCTCGGGGCACCGCGCCCTCGACGGCGTCTCGCTGTCGCTGCGACCAGGCGAGCTCTTGGCCGTGCTCGGGCCGAGCGGCTGCGGCAAGACCACCGCGTTGCGGGGCCTGGCGGGTCTCGAGAGCGTGACGAGCGGCAGCATCACCATCGACGGCGACGATGTCGTCGGCGTGCCGACCCATCGCCGAGACGTGGGCATGGTCTTCCAGGCGTACTCGCTCTTCCCGCATCTGACGGTGCTGCAGAACGTCGAGTTCGGTCTCCGGATGCGCCGCGTCGGGCGCACGGAGCGCACGAGCCGTGCGCGCTCGATGCTCGAGCTGGTCGGCCTCGGCGACCTCGGCGAGCGCTACGCCCACCAGCTCTCGGGCGGGCAGCAGCAGCGCGTCGCCCTGGCCAGGGCCCTCGTCACCCGGCCCCGCGTGCTGCTGCTCGACGAGCCGCTCAGCGCCCTCGATGCGAAGGTGCGGGTGCATCTGCGCGATGAGATCCGTCGGATCCAGCGCGAGCTCGCCATCACGACGATGTTCGTCACCCACGATCAGGAGGAGGCGCTCGCCGTCGCCGACCGCGTCGCCGTCATGCGGGCCGGGTCGATCGAGCAGATCGGCACCCCCGAGGAGCTCTACCGCGAGCCGTCGTCCGCGTTCGTCGCGGAGTTCGTCGGCACGAGCAACCGGGTGCGGGCCGAGGTGGTCGACGGGCGCGTGCGCCTGCCGGGCTGCCGTGAGATCGAGGCGGTCGGGTCGCCGGCCGACGGCGCCGTCTGGGCCTGGGTCCGCCCGGAGGACGTCGTCTTCACCGACGATCCGCACGCGATCGCCGGCACGGTCGAGTCGGTGTCGTTCAGAGGGGCGGTCTCGCGGACGACCGTGCGGACCGACCCCGGCACGGTGCTCACCCTCGACCACCGCCCCGAGGTCGGCCGCCCGATCGGCACCGAGGTGCTCGTCTCGTTCGTCCCCACCGCCGTGGCGGTCGTCCCGGTCTGATCGCCCCGGTCTGATCGCCTCGGCCGATCCGAGGCGGCCGGTCGACGTGAGCCGGGCGGCCGCCCCGGAGACCGATCAGCCGGCGCGTGCGTCGCCCGCCGTCTGGTCGAGCCTCTCGAGCCGCCACGACGGCACGGGTTCGAACGCCCGCCGCATCAGGCGGAGCACGGCGCCGCGGTGCTCCATGCGATGCGACACGAGGGTGCCGCCCGGCACCCTGTCCATCCGCCATTCGCCGAGCTCGTCGGCGCCGGGGGCCACGAGACGGTAGGCGACTCGCGCCGGGCCGGTCTCGAGGTACGTGATGTGGCCGCCGACCAGCCCTCGGATCCGGATCGGGTACGCCCGGCCGATCGTCGCCGGCCCAGGAGGCGCGGTGACGGACGACAGCGCCGGGTTCCAGTCGGCGACGGCCGAGACCTCGACGAGCACCCGCAGGACATCCGCCGGGCGACGCCGCATCGAGCGGCTGGCCGAATGCACGACGGGCATCACGTCGCGGCCCCCCGCAGCTCGCCGACCAGGCGTTCGGCCCGGCGCACCCGAGACGCGTGGTGCGGGTGCTGCGTCGGCGTCTCGGCCACGACCCGTCGCAGCTGCTCGAGCGCCTGCCGATGCCGACCGAGCCGCTGCAGGGCCTCGGCCGAGGCCATGGCGGTGCGGGTCGGGTCGGCGGCGTCGGCCGCGGCGACCGCGAACCGTTCGAGCGCCCGCTCGGCGCCGCCGCCGAGGGCCGTCGGCACGGCGAGACACCATCGACCCAGCAGGTAGTTGGCCAGCGGATGGGCGGGGGCCTCGCCGAGGAGGCGCGCGAGGCGTCCGCGGATCACCATCGCGGCCACGAGACGGACCGGCCCCCGCCACCGGGTCGCCCGGAGAGCCGCGAGTCGGATCCGCTGCGTCCGCAGGTCGAGACCCCGACGCTCGACGGTGCCGACCACGGTGGTCAGCATGCGCAGTCGACGGAGCACCGCGGGGGCGATCCGCCCGTCGTCCGTCAGCTGGCGGACGATGGAGGCGTCGACGGCGTCGGCCGCGGGCGGCACGGGGATCGCCGACGAACGCGCTGCGTTCCGGGCCGCCCGGGCCACGAGCGACTCGACAACCGCCCGGCTCGACCCGGCGAGGGCCTGCGCCGCCTCGGGCTTCGTCAGAGTGGAGTCGACCTCGAGGGGCGCGCCGATCACGACGTCGACGCGACCTCGTCGGAACCACCGGTCGCCCTTGCGGAGCACGTCGGCGGTGCCGTGCAGACCGATGGGGATCATGGGCGCCCCGTGGGCGAGGGCGAATCGGAAGGCCCCGGGCTTGAACTCGCGCATCGGACCGCCGTCTCCGCGGGTGCCCTCCGGATAGACGCAGAGCCCGTCGCCCGAGCCGAGCACCCGCCGGACCTCGCGGAGGGTGTCGGGCCCGGGGACGTCGCGGTCGACCGGGATGCCGTACCAGGCCGTCGCCCACAGACGAGGGAACGGCCGGGCGAAGCTCTCGCGCTTGGTGAGGAACCAGACAGGACGGCCCCGGAGGGTCTGGACCACCACCTGGACGACGAAGTGGTCGAAGTAGCTGGCGTGGTTCGGGACGACGACGAGCGGACCGTCGAGCGGGATGTTCTCGAGCCCTTCGACGCTGCCGATGCGCCGTCGGACGATGCGCCACACCACCGACCGGGTCGCCCCGCGGATGACGCGGAGGGCCAGCATCAGTCGCGACCCTGCTCAGCGCGAGCCTCGTCGGCGCGGTGGCGGACGAGCTCCGCGATGCTCGTCAGCACGAGGCCGTGCTCGGCCGCGAACTCGCGCAGGGCGTCGAGACGGAGCATCTCGCCGTCGACCCCGATGATCTCGACGATGACGCCGGCGGGCGCGCACCCGGCCAGACGGGCGAGATCGACCGACGCCTCGGTGTGACCGGGTCGCTCGAGGACCCCGCCGGGGCGGGCGATCAGCGGGAACACGTGCCCGGGTCGGGCGAGATCGTTAGCGTCGCCCGACACGGCGAGGTGGATGGTGGTCGCCCGCTCGGAGGCGGAGATGCCCGTGGTGACGCCGTGAGCGGGTGTGCCGTCGATCGACACCGTGAAAGCGGTCGACTGGTGGTCTTCGTTCTTCTCGACCATGGGGTCGAGTCGCAGCTCGGCCGCGCGCCCCTCGTCGAGCGCGAGGCAGACCAGGCCGCGACCGTGGGTGATCATGAAGTTCACGATCTGGGGTGTGACGTGCTCGGCGGCGACGATGAGATCGCCTTCGTTCTCGCGGTCCTCGTCGTCGACCACGACGACCATCTCGCCGCGGCCGATGGCGCCGATGGCGGCTCGGGCGTCGCTCAGGGGCGCGGCGCCGATGGCGGCGGGCGGTGCGTCGGGGGTCTCGGTCTGCAGGGTCATGGTGCTCCTCGTGAGGTGATGTGTCGCGTGGCGGGCTGTGTAAGCAGCCAGAATGTCAGATGTATGACTCCACAACAAATGTCGAGACATCTATCGGCCTCGAGCCTCGAATCGACGTCGGACTCGCTACGTGATACAACATGCATGTTCCATCATCTACCGGCGTCGTCCGACGCCCTCGACGGGAGACCGCCATGTCACGACCGAACCATCCCCTCCGGCGAGCACCTCGCCTCGTCCTCACCGCGTGGGTGATCCTGGTGGCGGTCGCCGCGGCCCTCGCCCTCCAGCTCGACGGCGCACTGTCGGGCGGCGGCTTCACCGCACCCCGGGCGGAGGCGCTGGTCACCCAGGCGGGCATCGAACGCGACTTCGGCGACGCCCCCAACCAGGTCGTCGTGGTGCTCGACGGCGACGACGCCATCTCCCCCGCCGCGATCGACGAGACGACGGCGCTGCTCACCGAGCATGGAGCGGTCTCCGTGACGACACCCGGGCAACGACCCGACTACGCGTCCGCCGACGGCCGCACGGTCGTGATCACCGCGGGCTTCGACGGCGACAACACCGTCGCTCAGAACCTCACCCCCGACCTGCAGGAGGGCGTCTCCGACCTGGCCGGCGGCGTCGACGGCTACGTGACGGGTCAACCCGCACTCGACTACCAGCTGAACGCCCACTCGAAGGAGGACGCCCTCCGGGCCGAGCTGATCGTCTTCCCCGTGCTGATCGTCGTCCTCCTCATCGTCTTCCGCTCAGTCGCCGCCGCCGTCGTGCCCCTGCTCATCGCCGGCTCGTCGCTCGCGATCGCCCTGGGCGTCGGCTACCTCATCGCCCGCGAGACCGACGTCTCGAACCTGTACTCGAACATCGTCTCGATGATCGGCCTGGCGGTGTCCGTCGACTACTCGCTGTTCATCGTGAAGAGATTCCGCGAAGAGCTGAGCCACAGTCGGAGCGTGCGCGACGCCGTCGACGTCGCGATGGCCCGCGCGGGTCATTCGGTGCTGTTCTCCGGCGCCGCGGTCATCGTGGCCCTGGCCGCCCTGCTCGTCCCCCGCGTCATGGCCTTCACGAGCATCGCCCTGGGCGGCATGATCGTCACCGCGGTGGCGCTGGTGCTCACGCACACCGTCCTGCCGTCGCTCCTGATCCTCCTCGGTCGTCGCATCGACTGGGGTCGCGTCCCCCTGCCCAGTCGTCGACCTCGCCGGGCGTCCGGCTCCACCGCCGCCGGCTCGACGAGCACCGGCACGGGCCTGCGCGGTCGTCCGAGCCCGACCCGCGCGATGTCGGCCGTCGTGGCCCTCGTCGGCGTCGTGGGGCTTCTCGCCGTGTCGTCGCCGGCCCTCGGCCTCTCGCTGCAGTCGCCGGTCGCGAGCGCCACCGTCCTCCCCGAAGACGACCCCGCTCGCATCGGACTCGACGTGGCCGCGGCCCGGATCGGCGTGGACGACCTGTTCCCGCTCCAGGTCGTCATCGGCGCGGACGACGCATCGGAGCTCGTCGACGACGTCGCGAAGGCCAGCCGCCTGCTGCAGGAGCACGCCGACGTCGCCTCGGTCACGAGCGTCACCACCTCCGGGATCGACCCGGCGCTGCTCCCCGCGCTGCTGGCCAGCGACGAGGCTCCCGCCGAGCTGGGGGCGCTGTGGGCCGAGGGCTCCGCGGGGACGGTCGCGCGCCTCCTCGTCACCACCGACGACGGACCGGACTCGGTCGAGGCGCACGACCTCGTCCGCGAGATCCGCGACGAGCTGCCCGACGAGCTCGGCTCGTCGTCGACCGTTGCGGTCGCCGGGGCGACCGCCCAGGGGCTCGACTTCGACGAGACGCTCGTCGACTCGCTGCCGACCATCGCCGTCCTCGTGTTCGTCGCGACGTTCCTGCTGCTGATCGTGGCGTTCCGATCCGTGACGCTCTCGCTGCTGGCGCTCGCGTTCAACGCGCTCGTCGTCGGAGCGAGCCTCGGGGCGCTCACCCTCGTGCAGTCGCTGACGAGCGACGTGCCGCTGAACTCCGTCACCCCCGTCCTGCTCTTCGCCGTGATGTTCGGCCTGAGCATGGACTACATGGTGATCATCATCGCCCGGATCGCCGAGACCTACGAGCGCGGGGCCGTCTTCGGCTCGGCGGTGACCGACGGGCTGCGGGCGACCCGACCCATGATCAACAGCGCCGCCCTCATCATGATCGTCGTCTTCCTCGCGTTCATGACCGGGCAGATCAGCATCGTGCGCGAGATCGGCCTGGGGCTGGCGATCGCGGTGGCCCTCGACGCCGTCGTCATCCGCACGATCGTGCTGCCGTCCGTGCTGCGGGCCATCGGCCCGGGTGTCTTCGGGGCGCGGAGTCGTCGACGTCGACCGCAGCCCCAGACGGCGGGCGGTAATCTCGTGTCGTGACATCCTCTGGCGGACCCCGAGCCGAGCTGGCCCCCTCCGAGTTGCGCTACCTCGTGCTCGCCGCCCAGCGCGAAGGCAACCGAGCCGTGGCCGACGCGCTGGCCCCCGTCGGGCTGACACCCTCGCAGGCCGAGGTCGTCGGGGTGCTCGACGACTCCGGCCCCCTGACGCTCAAGGCCCTGGGCGAGCTGATCGTCTGCGAGACCGGCAGCCCGAGCCGGATCGTCGACGCGCTGGTCCGCCGTGGGCTCGTCGCACGGGAGACGAGCCCCGACGACCGTCGCGCCGTCGTCCTCAGCCTCACCGACGACGGCCGCGCGCTCGTGCCGCACGTGCGGGCGGTCGACGCGGGGATGGACGACGTGCAGGGTCGCACCTCGGGCGACGACCTGGCCGGGCTCGTCGCGGTGCTCCGCGGGTTCCTCGCCGGCTCGGCCAGTGCGGAGGTGCTCGACCGCCGATTCGGCGCCGACCGCACGGTGGTCGAGGACGCTCCGCGTTCCGACTGAGCGGACTCCTCGACTCCCGCCGGCGGATCGGTCGGGCGCCGGAAAGGCATGAGGGGGTTGTGCGTACACCTCGAGGGTCGACAATGTCGGAGTGAGCAAAAAGATCAAGACAGCCCTCAGAGATCTCGTCGACGCCCTCGAGAAGCACGCGGCAGTGACCGCGGAGCGACCGACATCGTCCAAACGCGCTGGTCGTGCGACGGCGAAGGTCCGCTCCGCGGCCGCCGCCTACACGTCGATCGTCGCCGACAAGACCGGGCAGCCCAACCCGTTCGTCGACTTCCTCGACGACGAGACCGTCGCCTCGCTGCGCGCCGAACGCGACGCCGTCGCCCGCAAGCACGACGACAAGAAGTCGAAGGGCGACGAGAAGACCGTCGTCGCGCCGACCCCGTCTCTCGACGAACTCACGAAGTCGGAGAAGAAGGGCAAATCGGACAAGAAGGGCAAGTCCGACGGAAAGGGCAAGACCGACGAAAAGGGCAAGACGGACGAGAAGGGCAAGTCGGACAAGAAGGGCGAGTCGGAGAAGTCTGACAAGAAGGACAAGTCCGGTAAGTCCGACAAGCCGTCGAAGACCGCCCCCGTCGCGTCGTCGATCTTCGTCCCGCCGCTGCCCCCCGTCGTCACCGTCGACGAGACCGTCGCCGACGACACCGCGATCGACCCGTCTCGCGACCTCACCGCGATGACGCTCGTGCAGCTGCGCGCCCTCGCGCGCGAGGCTGGGCTCTCCGGGGTGTCGCGGGCGACGAAGGCGCAGCTGATCGAGCACCTGCACCGCGGCGCCACCAGCTGAGTCGACGGACGACGGGAGGCGCGGGTCCACTGGACCCGCGCCTCCTTCATGTCTCCCCGCGTGCGCTCAGTCGACGCGGAGGGTCATCATCCCCTGCTTGTTGCTCTGCAGCACCTGGATGGTCGTGCCCGATCCGGCGACCTTGACGGAGCCCTGCGGGTTCGACGCGTCGTAGTACGCGAGCGGGTCGCTGTCGTCGAACATCGACACCGCCGGTCGCGCCGGCGCGGTCATCGTCAGCGACGCGCCGCCGAGCTCGCGGTGCAGCGTGATCGGGTCGGTGCGCTGGATGCCGAACGTGGCGTCGAAGCTCTGGATCCGGTTGCGGGCGACCGAGCCGTCCGACCAGGTCAGCGCCGTCGGGTTCGCGTCGACCGGCAACGCGAGCCCCGCACCGGGGTGCTGCGCCGTGTTGTTGTCCGACTGCGCGGAGTCCCAGTAGGTGATGCTGAGGCCGTCCTGATACGGGAAGTGCTCGACGCGGTCGGGCTGCGACTCGAGCCAGCCGAAGTTGTACGGACCGGTGCGCAGGGTGTCGTCGTAGCCGCCGTACTGCCGGTTCTCGGCGAGATAGAAGCGGGCGTTCCCCTTCTTGTCGAAGGGCAGCGTGACCACGACGGCCTGCGGCTTCTTCGTGGCGTGGAACGACGGGCCGATCTGGTGCGTGGACTTCGCCGCCTTCGGGCCGCCCACCGCGATCTCGTAGTCGAGCCAGCCGAGCTGCAGCTTCTCCCAGGCGCCCATCTGGTTCGGGGTCGTGCCGATCGCCCCGTCGCCGTGACTCAGCCACGAGCCGGAGCTCATGAGCGTCCAGAAACCGGTGCCGTTCTCGCCACCGCTGGTGTCGTAGAGGTCGGGCAGACCCAGGTCGTGACCGTACTCGTGGGCGAAGACGCCGAGGCCGCCGTTCTCGGGCTCGGTCGTGTAGTCGCGCACCCAGAAGTCGGTGTCGCCGATCTTGACTCCGCCGAACGGATTGACCGCGGGGCCAGCCGTGCCCTCCGCGTCCTGACCGACCGCCCAGCGGTGCGACCAGATGGCGCTCGAGTCGGCGCCCGCCTCCTCGCCCTCGCCGGCGTGGATGGCCTGGAAGTGGTCGATGTAGCCGTCGGGCTCGTCGAAGACGCCGTCGGCGTCGTAGTCGTAGCGATCCCACTGGTCGAAGGTCTGCAGGTACTCGGTGATCTGCGCGGGAGTCTTTCCGCGGGAGATCTGGTCGTCGTACCAGGCGTCGGCGGTGTCCTGCACGAAGCGGGTCATGTCGGCCTGGCTCTCGGTCTCGCCGTAGCTGGCCGACGAGTACGGCACGGTGACCCAGTCGCTGACGTCGCCGTCGACCGTGTACCGGCCGCTCGACATCTCCTCGTAGACGCCCTTCAGCGACTCGCCCTGCTGGTCGAAGAACATGTCGAGGTAGTGGCCGCGGCTGAAGTCGTTGGTCCAGTACGTGGAGTTGTCGTTCGCCCTGTCGGGCTGGGCGATCTCGTTGTGGATCGGGCCGGCCGGCGCGTCGGCGTAGCGCGGGTCGACCTCGTCGCCGAAGTCGACGAGGAACGACAGGATCTGGTCGCTCGACTCGACGCCGTACTGGGCCCACTGCCCCGGCTTGATCTCGACCGACTCGCTGTCGCTGCGCGCGCTCCGCTGCTGCGGCTCTGCCTGACCGGTGATCACCTGGGCCACCGCCTCGCGGTTCAGCTCGCGCTGGGCCTCGGCGGCGGGATCGGGGCGATCGTCTCTGCTGCGGGGCGAGAGCTGACCATCGGCACCGGGTGCCGCGGCGGCGGATGCCGCGGCGGCTGAAGGTCCGGCGGCGGACCCGGTGGTGGGAGCGGCGCCGGCCGGCGAGGCGAGCGAGGCGACGAGGAGCGACGCGAACGCCACTCCCCCGATCGCATTGACGTGGCGTTTCTTCACGAAGTGGACCCCTGTCGTTCATCCGAGAAAACTCTTAGGGAGAACATAGGTTCGTGGGGACTTCGTGCACAGTGGGCACTTCAGAGGTCGACGGTGTCCCCCGAACGAGGGTGCAGGGAGCCGAGGAGGCGCGGGTCGACCCGACCCGCGCCTCCTTCATGCCCGATGGCGCGTCGGCGGACGCCGCCGGTCAGCGGCTCGCCAGGCCCCGCACCAGCGCGAGGGCGACGTCGGCCGAGCGCCCGGCCGTCAGGGCCAGGTTCTCGTCGTGCACGTCGTGGGCGTCGGGCCCCGCGAGATCGCTGACGCCGCGCACCGAGACGAACGGCACGCGATAGACGTGGCAGGTCTGCGCGATGGCCATCGACTCCATGTCGACCGCGTCGACGTCGACCACGTCGGCGAAGGCGCTGCGGACGCCGACCACCCGGTCGGCGGTCATGAACGCGTCGCTCGACGCGATCAGGCCGGGGCGCACGGCCCAGCCGGCCTCGGACGCGACGGACGTCCCGTAGGCGAGCGCCGCCTCCATCAGGTGGTCGTCGGCGTGGAAGCTGGCCGGCATGCCCGGCACCTGACCGAGGCGGTACCCGAAGACGCGCGCGTCGGCGTCGAGGTTGACGTACTCGGCGCCCGCGACCACGTCGCCGATCTCGATCCCGTGGCCCATGCCGGCCGCGGTGCCCGCGCTGACGACGGTCGGTACGACGCCGTCGAGCGCGCCCGCCCGCACGATGGCCGACGTCGTCGCACTGGCGGAGTTGACGAAGCCGATGCCGCCCTGCACGAGCAGCAGCTCGACCCCGTCGATCTCGACGACGCGCTGCAGCGAACCGCCGACCGCCACGGGCTCGTCGACCCGGGAGGCGCGGTCGACGAACGGCTGGGCCTCGTCGCTCATCGCGACGACGACGATGATCGGCGGGACGGCTGCGCCCCGGCTCATCGGGTGACGGTCGACCACTGGTCGCGGGCCGCGAGGAACCCGCGAGCGACCTCCTGTGCGGCCTCGAGCGAGTGGTTCGCACCCCAGCCGCACTGCGTCTCGTTCGCGGCCGGCACCTCGGTCGCCGTCGTGATGTCGGTCAGCGTGCCCTCGACGAGCGACATGACGTCGTCGATCTCGGGGGTGCCCTGCAGGATCAGGTAGAAGCCGGTCTGGCAGCCCATCGGCGAGAAGTCGATGACGTCGTTCGAGCGGTTGCGCGAGTGCTCGGCGAAGAGGTGCTCGAGCGAATGCACGGCGGGCATCTCGAGGTGCGCCTCGTTCGGCTGCGTGAAGCGCACATCGAACTTGGTGATCGTGTCGCCCTTCGGCAGCGTCTTGTGATCGGCGACACGGATGTAGGGGGCCGCGACGGTGCGGTGGTCGAGGTTGAACGACTCGACGTTCATCTTGGGCTGGGTCACGATGTCTCCTCTGCGCCCGGGGCGCGGTCTCGATGGGCGGATCACCCTGGGGGGTGCAACGCCCGTACGAACCTAGGCCATTCCCTCCGGCCGTGTCGGCGGCGGCATCGAGGTGACGCGGAAGGGGCATGGTGGGGCCTCCTGGGGTCCCGTTGCGTCACCTCGATGCCGCGCGGGGGCGCGGGTGCAGGGGCGCGGCGGCGGGCCGGGCGGGTCAGCGGCGGCGGGGGACGACGAGGGGCGTGCCGGTGACGGGGTCGGGCACGATCAGGCAGGGCAGGTCGAACACGTCGGCGACGAGCTGCTCGGTGAGCACGTCGGCGGGTGCGCCGGTCGCCACGACGTCGCCGTCTTTCATCACGATCAGGTCGGTCGCGTACCTCGCCGCCTGGTTGAGGTCGTGCAGCACCGCGACCACCGTCGTCCCCTGCAGGTGCAGTCGGGCGAACAGGTCGAGCAGGTCGTACTGGTGCGCGATGTCGAGGTAGGTCGTCGGCTCGTCGAGCAGCAGCACGGGGGTCTGCTGCGCGAGCGCCATCGCCACCCAGACGCGCTGCCGCTGGCCGCCCGAGAGCTCGTCGACCGCCACGTCGACCAGCCCGGTCAGGTCGGTCTCGACGAGGGCGGCGTCGACGGCCTCGCGATCGGCCGCCGTCCACTGCCGGAACAGCCCCTGGTGCGGGTAGCGCCCACGCGACACGAGCTCGGCCACGGTGATGCCCTCGGGGGCGGTCGAGGTCTGCGGCAGCAGCCCCACCGTGCGGGCCGCCTCCTTCGGCGGGACGGACGCGAGCTCGCGCCCGTCGAGCAGCACCGACCCCGACCGGGGCTTCAGGAGGCGCGCGAAGGCCCGCAGGAGAGTCGACTTCCCGCACGCGTTCGGCCCGACGATCACCGTGAACGAGCCGTCGCGGATCTCGGCGTCGACGGACTCGCTGACCGTCCGCCGGTCGTAGGCGAGGTGCGCGGACC
Source organism: Frigoribacterium sp. CFBP9030 (assembly GCF_034045195.1). Taxonomy (NCBI): domain Bacteria; kingdom Bacillati; phylum Actinomycetota; class Actinomycetes; order Micrococcales; family Microbacteriaceae; genus Frigoribacterium; species Frigoribacterium sp. CFBP9030. The sequence continues at coordinate 11,603 of NZ_JAXCWG010000011.1, read as the reverse complement.
GGGCGACCAGACGCGGCGACGGAGCGACGGGCGCGGCGCCGGACCCGTCAGCAGCGGCGGCGGTGGTGGGGGTTCTCTCGGTCACACGGACCTCCGACTCTCTCCGACGAGCAGCGTGATCAGGTAGACCCCGCCGATGACGAGTGTGACGAGCCCGACCGGCACCGGGCTCGACGTGATGTGCTGCGCCACCAGGTCGGCGACGAGCAGCAGGACGGCGCCCGTGAGGGCTCCGGCGACGAGGGGCACGCCAGCCGATCGGACGAGACGCCGGGCCAGCTGGGGGGCGGCGAGCGCGACGAACGCGATCGGCCCGGTGCTCGCGGTCACGACGGCCGTGAGCGCCACCCCGACGACGACCAGGGCCAGCCGCGCCCCCTCGGCCCCGAGGCCGTGCGACCGCGCGGCGTCGTCGCCGAGCTCGAGCTGCCGCAGCGGGCGCGACAGCATCATCACGAGAGGGGTCAGCACGGCGATGAGCACGAGGGCGGGCACGAGCTGCGGCCAGCCGACGAGCGCGAGCGACCCGGCGCCCCAGAACGACGCGGTGAGGGCGACCTCGTTCTGCGCCCGCAGCAGCAGCCAGCTGTTGACGGAGTGCAGCAGCGCGGTCACGCCGATGCCGACGATGATCAGCCGCAGGCCCTGCACCCCGCCGCGGTAGGCCAGCAGATACACGATCAGCGCCGTCAGCAGCCCTCCGGCGAGGGCGCCTCCGGCCGTGCCGAGCGTCGACGACGCCCCTGTGACGATCACGACGATCGCGCCCGTGTACGCGCCGGTCGAGAAGCCGATCACGTCGGGCGAGCCGAGCGGGTTGCGGGTCAGCGACTGGAAGATCGCGCCCGAGACGCCGAGCGCGGCGCCGAAGACGAGGGCGGCGAGCACGCGCGGCAGTCGCCAGCCGAGCACGATGGTCGACGCGAAGCCGTCGCCGCCGAACAGGGCGCGGACGACCTCGATCGGGCTGAGCGGGTAGTCGCCGATGCCGAGCGCGACGATCGCCACGACGAGGGCCACGACGGCGAGCGCGATCGTCGCGATGCGGCGCCGATCCCGTGCCGTCGCGACGCGGCGGGGGCGGGGGCTCAGGGCGGTCATGATCCGCCCACCCGGCGTCGACGGGCGATGGCGATCAGCACGGGGGCCCCGACGGCGGCGGTCACGAGCCCGGCGGCGAGCTCCCCGGGAGGCGCGACGACGCGACCGAGGACGTCCGCCAGCAGCAGCAGCGCCGGTCCGAGCAGGGCCGAGAGACCGGTGATCCACGGCTGACTCGGCCCGACCAGACCTCGGGCGGTGTGGGCGACGATCAGGCCGACGAACGCGATGGGCCCGACGATCGCGGTCGCGCCTCCGGCGAGGAGCGTGACGACGATCAGCGACAGCACCCGCACGGTCGGCACCGAGACCCCCACCGACGCGGCGTGCTCGTCGCCGAGCGAGACGGCGTCGAGCGGCCGGGCGGCGACGAGGGCGACGACGAGGCCGACGGCGACGAAGGGGGCGACGGTCAGCACGGGCTCCCAGCCGCGGTCGGCCAGCGAGCCGACCTCCCAGGCGCGGACCGCGTCGAAGCGGCGGGGGTCGGACAGCACGATGGACGACGTGATGCCCGCGAGGACGGAGCCGAGCGCGAGACCGGCGAGGGTCAGACGGGCCGGACCACCGCCTCCTCGGCCCGCTCCGCCGATGAGCGAGACCGCGACCGTCGCGAGACCGGCCCCGACCAGCGAGAACCAGACCCAGCCGCTCGCGGCGGAGACGCCGAAGAAGCCGACCGCGAGGGCGACGGCGAAGGCGCTGCCCGAGGTGACGCCGAGGATGCCCGGGTCGGCCAGGGGATTGCGGGTCACCGCCTGGACGACGGCACCGGCCACCCCGAGACCCGCCCCCGCGACGATCGCGGCGACCGTTCGGGGCAGACGGAGGTCGAGCACCGCGGCGGCGTCGGCGGAGTCGCGCGACGCGGCGCCGACGATGATGCGGACCACCTCGTCGAAGGCCACGGGTCGAGCCCCGACGGCCAGCCCGAGGACGGCGGCGAGCACGAGGAGGAGGACGGCGATCACCAGGGCGAGCAGGCGGGTGCGGCGTCGGCGGACGCCGCCGGCCGGCCGCTGAGCGCGGTCGACCCCGTGGACCTCGGACGTCGCCATGCGGATTAGCTTAGGCTACCCTCACCTGAGACCCCGTCGAGGGTCCGCCCCCGTCTGATCACCCACCCCTCCCCCACGCAAGGAATCCATGCGCAAGTCACTCACGCTCGCCTCCGTCATCGCCGTCGCCGCCCTCTCGCTCGCAGGGTGCTCGGCCGACTCCGACACCGACTCGGACGGAGGGTCGACCGCCGGCGGCGCCGGATTCCCCGTCACGGTCGAGACCGCCTTCGGCGACGTGACCGTCGACGAGAAGCCGCAGCGCGTCGTCGCGCTCGGCTGGGGCGACGCCGAGACGGCCCTGGCGCTCGGCGTCCAGCCCGTCGGCGCCTCCGACTGGCTCGCCTTCGGCGAGGAGAACGACGGCGTCGGCCCCTGGGCGCAGGGTCTCTACGACACCCCGCCCGAGATCATCGGCACGCTCGAGCCCTCGTACGAGGCCATCGCGGCGCTCGAACCCGATCTCATCCTCGACACGAAGAGCTCCGGCGACCAGGCGCGCTACGACCGCCTCTCGGGCATCGCGCCGACCATCGGCGTCCCCGAGGGCGGCGAGAACTACCTGACCGACTTCGAGGACCAGATGGACCTCGTCTCCACCGCCCTCGGCGAGGAGGCCGAGGGCGACCGTCTCGTCGCCGAGAGCGAGTCGGCCGTCGAGGCCGTCGCCGACGCCCACCCCGAGTGGGACGACCTGACCGTGACCGCAGCCACGAAGACCAGCGAGGGCTGGGGCGCCTACATCGAGGGCTCCGAGCGCGTCGACCTGCTCGAGGAGTTCGGCTTCGACCAGAACCCCGAGATCGCGGCTCTGACCCCGAACGCCGGCGGCTTCTCGGTCGACATCTCGTCCGAGCAGCTCGACGTGATCGACGCCGACGTGATCATCGCGTTCCCGATCTTCATCGAGACGACCGAGATCACCGACGACCCTCAGTGGCAGCAGCTGCCCGCGGTGAAGGCCGGTCACGACATCGTGATCGACGGCGACGTCTCGTCGGCCTACTCGCTCGGCACCTCGCTCTCCCGTCAGTACGCCCTCGATCAGCTCGTCCCGCTGCTCGAGGACGCCACGGCGAACTGATCGGAGGGGACCGCGTGAGCGAGACGACTCCGGAGACCGGCACCGCCCCTCCTCGGCGCCCGGCCCGGCGGCAGCACGTGCTCGTCGTAGACCGGACCGAACGCGTGTCGCCGCATCTGATGCGCGTGCACCTGGGCGGACCGGCGTTCGACGGGTTCGTCGAGGCGGGCGAGGCCGCTCTGACCTCGACCGACCGCTACGTCAAGCTGCTGCTGGCCCGCCCCGGTCTCGGTCTGCAGCCGCCGTTCGACCTCGAGGCGCTCCGGGCCGAGCTCGCACCCGCCGACCTGCCGGTCCGTCGCACCTACACCGTGCGGTCGATCGACCGGGCGGCGCGCACCATCGCGATCGACTTCGTCGTGCACGGCGACGAGGGTGTGGCCGGGCCGTGGGCTCTCGCGGCCCGTCCGGGCGATCGACTGCAGATGTCGACGCCCGCCGGTCTCTGGTCACCGGTCGACGATCCCGCGGTGCTGCACCTGCTGCTCGCCGACGACTCGGCGCTGCCAGCGGTGGCGTCGGCCCTCGAGTCGATGACCGCCGACTCGCGCGGGCTGGCCCTCGTCGAGGTCGACACGGCCGACGACGAGCTCGACCTCGTCCGACCGGCGGGAGTCGAGCTGCGCTGGCTGCACCGCCGCGGCACCGCCACCCCGGGGGCGCCGCTCGTCGCCGCCCTCGCGGCGCTCGACGCCCCCGAGGGCCCCGTCGCCGTCTTCGCCCACGGCGAGCGCGGAGCCATGAAGGAGGCGCGGGCCATCGTCCAGGACGCCTGGGGTCTCGATCGCGCGGCCCTCTCGGTGTCGGCGTACTGGGCGCTCGGTCGGGCGGAGGATCGGTTCCAGGAGGAGAAGCGCGAGCCGATCGGGGCGATCTTCACGGAGTGACCCGGGCGGTCGACGACGGCTGTGGTGCACAGGGAGCCGCGAAGAGGCGCAAGATGTCTTCCGTGCAGAATGTGCAGAACGACCTGATGTCGCCCGAGAACAACGTCCAGCGGATCATGTGGACGGGGACCTACTGGTTCATGGCCGCCGTCGGGAGCGTCGCGGTGAGCCTCGGTCTCCTCCTCTCGTCGGGCTGGCGCCCCACCGTGCTGCCGACCGGACTCGCCGTCCTGTTCTGGGCCGCCTTCGGCCTGGTGGCCTTGAGCATCGGCCTGATCGGCTGGTCGGGCTGCCCCATCCTCGAGGTCGACGTGCCCACCGCGAGTCGCAACAAGTCGCTGACGATGCAGGGCGGCACGATGTTCTTCATCGTCGGGATGACCGCCGCGGCGGCCGCCGTGCTGCTCGGCCCCGCCGCCTGACGGGGCGTCGCCGGCGCCGTCTCCGTCGACCGACTAGGCATCACGGTCGGCTGACAATGTGCTGACGGGGCCCTGTGCGGACTTCGCCGGGAGGCGGACCGGACCGTACGGTCGGAGGCGATGACACGACGACTCGACTCCCCCAGCCAGGCCGCCGCATCGATCGGTGCGATCGCATGAGCGACGACGGACACCGCGCCTCCTGGGCGTCCCGGACGGGCGGCGCCCTCGGGGCGATCGCCGGCATGACCGGGCTCTCGGTCGTGGTCGGTGTGCTCGTCACCGTGCTCGTGACACCGGTGATCGCCGTAGCCGGCAGTGGTGCCAGCTTCGGGGTCAGGGCGTTCAACACGATCCCCGAGGCGCTCGAGATCGGCGAGCAGGCCCAGACCAGCGAGCTCTACGCCACCCGCGGCGGCGAACCGGTCAAGATGGCCGAGTTCTTCTCGCAGGACCGCCAGGAGGTCGGCTGGGACGCCGTCGCCCAGAGCGCGAAGGACGCGGCCATCGCCACGGAGGACCCTCGGTTCTACGAGCACGCGGGCGTCGACTCGTTCGCGGCCGTCCGCGCGGTGTTCCAGAACGTGGCGAGCGGCGGCGTCGAGAGCGGCGCGTCGACCATCACGATGCAGTACGTCCGCAACGTGCTCGTGCAGCAGGCCGAGGAGATGCTCGAATCGGGCGACCCCGAGATCGTCGAGGCCGGCGAGGCCGCCTACGAGGAGGCCACCGTCACGACCCTGCCGCGCAAGCTGCGGGAGATCAAGATGGCGATCGGCGTCGAGGAGCGCTTCGAGAAGGACGAGATCCTGCTCGCGTACCTCAACATCGCCAACTTCGGCGGGCGCGTCTACGGCATCGAGTCGGCGGCGCAGTACTACTTCGGGGTGTCCGCCGCCGAGCTGACCCCGGCGCAGTCGGCCAGTCTCGTGGCCACGGTCAACTCGCCCGCCGAGCTCCGCATCGACGACGAGTCGAACATCGCCCTCAACACACAACGCCGCGACCTGCTGCTCGCGAACATGAACGAGCAGGGCATGCTCTCCGACGCCGACTACACGGCGGCCGTCGAGACACCCGTCGCGCCCGTCATCACCGCAGCCACCAGCGGCTGCGCGAACACGCAGCCCGCCTCGGCCGCGTACTTCTGCGACTACGTGCGATCCGAGGTGCTGAACGACCCGGCCTTCGGCGAGACCGCCGACGAGCGCGCCGCGCTGCTGAACCGCGGCGGACTGCGCATCATGACGACGCTCGACCTCGACGTCCAGGACGCCGCCGCGGGCACCCTGCAGGCCCAGGTGCCCGGCAGCGTCGGGTTCGCCGACCTCGGCGGATCGCTCGTGTCGACCGAGGCCCGCACCGGGCGCATCGTCGCGATGGCCCAGAACACCGCCTACGGCAGCAGCCAGGACGCCGCCGGCACCACGCAGGTGAACTACGCCGCCGACTCGAGCCACGGCGGCTCGACCGGGTTCCAGGTCGGGTCGACGTACAAGGCCTTCACGCTGGTCGACTGGCTGCGCAACGGTAACTCGCTCTACGACGTCGTCAACGCCTCCAAGAACAACTGGAACACCTCGGAGTTCTCGTCGTGCCAGGGCGGATTCGGCTCGCAGCCGTACCCCGTGACCAACGACACCGGAGGCGCGCGCAGCGACATGACGCCGCTCCGCGCGACGACGCAGTCCGTCAACACGGCGTTCATCGCGATGGCCGCCGAGCTCGACCTCTGCGACATCGCCGACGCCGCCTCCGACCTCGGGGTCACGAACGCCGACGGCCGCGAGCTCAGCATCTTCCCCTCCGACGTGCTCGGCTCGGGCGCCAACACGATCGCCCCGCTGCAGATGGCGTCGGCGTTCGGCTCGATCGCGAACGGCGGCACCGCCTGCTCGCCGATCGCCATCGACAGCGTCACCCGCCCCGACGGCTCGACCGTCGCGCCGCCGTCGGCCGACTGCCGCGAGGCGGTCGACCCCGCGGTCGCCGCGACCACGGCCTTCGCCCTGCGGTCCGTCGTCGCCCCCGGCGGCACGGGCTCGGCCTCGAACCCCGGCGACGGCGTGCCCCTGATGGGCAAGACCGGCACCACCGACAACGCGAAGGACACCTGGATGGTCGGCTCGACGACCGAGGTGGCCACCGCGATCTGGGTCGGCAACGTCCAGGGCGAGGTGAGCATGCGCCGCAACACCCTGCCGGGCGGCGGAGCGGACACCGCGCGGCACCGCGTGTTCCAGCCGTACATGCAGGCCGTCAACGACCTGTACGGCGGCCAGCCGTTCGCGGCGCCCAGCGCGGCTCTGACCGAGCGACCCGCACCCCCGCCCGCGCCGACGCCGGCGCCGTCCGCGAGCCCGTCGGCACCCGCTCCGGCACCAGCGCCCGCACCCGCCCCGGGATCGCCCGGTGCGGGCGAACAGCCCGAGCCAGGTGACGGCGAGGGCGGCGAAGACTCCCCCGCGGGCGGATGACGCCCGGTCGCGACGGGGCCGCGGGGGCCGGATCCGACGGCACCGGGGCCGACGGCGACGTTGACGGCTACCGTGACGGCACGGCCGCGGCTCGGCCCACCGTCGGGCCCGTCGCGGCACCCGGGCTGCACGTCATGACCTTCAACCTGCGGCGGCGTCTGCCGGCGGTGCGGGCCGGCAGCCCCGACCGCTGGAGCCGGCGGGCACCACTGGTGTCGCGCCTCCTCGAGGCGGAACGCCCCGCCGTGCTGGCCGTGCAGGAGGTCATGCCCGATCAGTCCGTCGAACTCGCCGCGATGCTCGGACCGCGCTACGCGTCGATCGGCAGCGGTCGGGAGCGCGACCGCGGGGGCGAACGCGTCGAGCTGCACGTCGACACCGAGCGCCTCAAGGTGCTCTCGTCGAGCACCTGGTGGCTGTCCGACCGACCCGAGACGCCGGGGTCGAGGGGGCCGGGGGCGGTGTTCGCTCGCGTCGTCGTCCAGGCGGATCTGTCGGACCTCGCGACCGGGGCGCGGTTCACCGTCGTCGCCGTGCACATCGACCCGTTCTCGGCCCGGGCGAAGCTCGACGCCGCCCGGCGGATCCGCGCCGTCGTGGCACGACTCGACGGACCTGTCGTCGTGCTCGGCGACTTCAACGCCGACGACGACTCGCCGTCGCACGCCGAGCTGACCCGCGGCGGGCTCCTCGTCGACGCCCGCGCCGTCGCCGACCGACTCGTCGATCCGGGGTGGGGCAGCTGGTCGCACTACGGGCCGCCGCGCCCCGGCGGCCGTCGGCTCGACTGGGTGCTCGTCAGCCCCGACGCCCAGGTCTCGGCGGCGGGGGTCGGGGCGCCCCGGTTCGCGGGTGCCGCGGCGTCGGACCACGACCCCGTGCACGCCGTGCTGCGCTGGCCCGCTGCGCACTGAACCTCGGCGTGAGCATCGCACCCCAGCACGACGAGGTGCGATGCTCACGCGGGGGTTCTCGCAGCGGTCGGGGCGGCGGTGTCCCCCGGAGGCGCGGAGACGGGGGACGGAATGGTGACGATCCGGTGTCGGAGGCGCCGTCCGCTCGAACGGGGGGCCGTGCGGCACCCGGCGGGTCACCTAGGTTCGGACCGACGCGCCCACCCGAGGCGCCGTACCGTTCCAGGGGGAACACGCATGCCCAGATCACACCGCCTCCGCTCACGAGCCGGCGCCGCCGCCGCGCTCGTCGCCGCGATGGTCCTCGCCCCGACCGCCGCACTCGCCGCCCAGGCGCCCGCGACGCCTGCCGCACCCGCCGCGCAGGCACCCGTCGACGTGGTCGAGGTCGCACCGACCGACACCGCGACCACCACGCCGACGCCGACCGCGCCGGCCGAGACCGGCACCGGCACCGGCACCGGCACCGGCACGTCGGTCGTCGTCGGGGACAGCCCGGCCGCGACGCCCGCTCCCGCTGTGACGCCCGCTCCCGCTGTGACGCCCGCACCGGCCGCGACGCCCGCTCCGAGCGAGACGCCCGTCCCGGCATCGAGCGCCCCCGCGCCGTCGTCGGTCGTCGTCGTTCCCGGCGAGCCTTCGGAGCCCGAGCTGTACGCGATGTCGTCCATCACGTCCCCCGGCGACAACGTGCTGTTCTTCGCCGACTACTTCACCCCCGGCGACGCGGTGAGGGTCGACGTCGACGGCCCGGTCGTGACGGACTCCACGGAGTTCCTCGTCCACCCCGGCGATGACGGATTCGTCTTCGACACCGAGGGATCCACGTACTTCGACATGGACATCCCCGCGACCCTGGCCCTGGGCACCATCGTGGTCACGGTCTCGGATCAGAGCGGCCTCTCCCGCTCGATCGACATGACGGTTCGCGAGCCGATCGCCGCGCCGACGATCACGGCGCCGACCGGCGCGACCGCCGGGGTCGTCTCGCTCACCGGACGCGACGCGGTCCCCGGCTCCATCGCCAGCGTCGTCCTCGCCGACGGTGGAGTCGTCGACGAGTTCGACGACGGCGCGGTCACCGTCGGTGGCGCAGTCGTCGAACCGCTCATGGCCGAGAACGAGAGTTCGATCACCCGGTCCGCAGCTGCCGACTCCGACGACTGGTCCGAGTTCCCCTACGACACCGAGCCCGTGACCTACGACCCCGACACGATGTTCGTCGTGGCGACGGTGCCCGTCGCAGCCGACGGCACGTTCACGGCGGAGTTCGTCGTGCCGGCCGGCGAGTACGTCACCTTCGCCCAACTCCTCGTCGTCGTGAACGATGAGGACTTCGTCTTCTCGCCGGAGTCGGACCTCATCCGGTTCGCGGTCGCCGAGGCCGTCGCCACCCCTACGCCCGGCGCCACCACTCCCCCGGTCGTCGTGCCCGCCGGCAACACGACCGTCGTCGCCGGCGGCGCGGACGAGCGACGTGCGCGCGGGGCCCTCGCCTACACGGGTGCCGATCAGGGCGTCTGGATCGCCGGCGCCGCCGCGCTGCTGGCCCTCGGCACGGCACTGGTGGCCGCACCGCGCCTCCGGCGTCGCTTCGGTCGCTGAACCTCCGGGTGAGCATCGCACCCCCGAACGGCGAGGTGCGTTGCTCACACCCGGGTTCTCGCCCCCGGATGCGGGCACGATCGGGTCGAGGCGAGTGCAATGGACTGATGATCGAGACGTTCCTGCAGCGCCCGGCCCGCCCGACGGAGTGGGTCGCCGACGCGGTGCGGGCGCTGGCGGCCCTCAGCGTGGTGGTCGTCGGCATCGGCTGGGGCTTCGTCGAGATCGCCGTCATGATGCTCGCCCTCGCCGCCGTGCTGGCCCCGAGGTTCCTCGGGGTGCGACCGGGGTTCGACGTCTTCGCCGGCGCGACCGTGCTCGTCGCCGCCTGGAGCAGCGTCTTCGAGCTGTACACGCGCATCGCGGGCTGGGACACCCTCGTGCACTTCGCCCTCAACGGCGTGCTCGCGGCTCTCGCCGTCATCGTGGTGCAGCACACCGGGTTCGTGCCGTCCCGAGGCCACCGACTCGGACTCGCCGCCGCCACGGTCGCGATCGGTCTCGCCGCGGGCGTCCTGTGGGAGATCGGCGAATGGTGGGGTCACCACGTCGTCGACGACGCGATCTTCGTGACCTACGACGACACCATCGGCGACCTCGCCGCGGGCGGAGCCGGAGCTCTCGTCGCGGGCATCGCCCTCCCGGTGCTGACCGCCGGGCGCCGCCGACACGATGCAGGCGGACCCACGGGCGGCACCCGCACCGACACGGGAACCGTCGACACGAGGCCGGCCGACACGGGGCCCGCCGACGACATGCTCACCCCGCCGACCGACCGACGAGGCGCACCGCTCACCTGGTGACGCGCCGTCGCCCGCCCCGTCGGAACAGCCGAGGAGGCGCGGGTCGGCTCCGCGCCGGAGCCTCGCGTGCTCCTGCGGCGTCGTCAGCGGCGCCTGCGGAGGCGTCGACAGCGTAGTCAGCGGCGTCGTCGGCGGAGCCTCCTGAGACCTCGACGGGCAGATGCCCGCCACCCGACAGCACATCGACCGCGGCGACCTCGTGGGTCAGCCCGAGTCGACGGAACACGCCCGCGGGGTCGGCCCGCAGCCAGCGCCACCAGGGTCGACCGTCGACGCCGTGCACCGTGAACGAGTGCAGCGCGCGGTAGGTGCGCAACCAGGGGCCGTTGCGGAGACTCAGCGGACGGGCCGAGATGCCGGTGACCAGATCATGCCGATAGGCGATCCGGCCCTGCCCCGCGAGCTGCAGATCGCCGAGGTGGACGGCGAGATCCATGTCGTCGTGCAGCATCCGGTCGTGCCGATGCACCACGTCGCGCACCCGCGACCACGCCGAGCGGCGCATCATCATCGTCGAGCCGAACAACGGCCAGTGCGCCAGCCCGGCCCCGACGATCAGGTGATAGGCGCCGACGTAGAACGTCGAGAGGACGGTGCCCGCCAGGACGGGCGCGTCGTAGAACCGGGCGTTCGTGCTGACCGCCAGCACGTCGGCGTCCTGCTCGAAGGTGCGGACGAGCTCGGCGACCCAGTGTCGCGGCAACACGCTGTCGGCGTCGACGCGACCGATCAGGTCGGCGTTCGTCGAGTCGTAGCCGGTGCTCGCCGCCGCCGCGATGCCGACCTCTGACTCGGTGACCACACGGGCGCCGTACCGTCGCGCGACCTCGACCGTGTCGTCGGTGCTGCCGTTGTCGACGACGACGACCTCGTCGGGGAGACGGGTCTGCCGCGCGAGCGACCTGAGACAGGCGTCGAGCAGATCGCCGTCGTCGCGAACAGGGACGACCACGCAGACGAGCACCGCACCAGTCAACCCCGTCGGGGGCGTTCTCGGGCGTCCGCCGCGCCTCCTCGACCGGGTTCGGCCCACCCGGGGTCGTCGTGCGCCCGGCCGTGGGCCTCCGCCCGGGGTCGATGAGTCACGACTCGCCGCGGGGTCGGGAGGGTGCGCGGCGAGTCGTGACTCATCGAGCGGGCGAGCAGGGGGCGGGCGTGCGGGCGCACGGGAAAACCCCACCTCGCGAAGCCGTGAGGCCTTGCGGGGTGGGGTTCCACCGGGAACACGGGCCCCGGCCGGGGGCCGGAGCCC
>NZ_JAXCWG010000010.1:100358-104797 GCF_034045195.1 Frigoribacterium sp. CFBP9030 | reverse complement strand
GCCCCGGCGCATACGCGCCGGGGCCTCCGCAGAAGAGGGGGACCGAGTTACTGGACCGTGCCCTCGACCGCCGTCTGGTAGACGATCTTGTTGTCGCCGTCGAACTTGTAGATGCCGATGAAGGCGCTCGACGGGTCGTTCTGGTCGTCGAATGCTCCGATGCCCGAGGGGCCGGTGTAGGAGATGTCGTCGCCGGCCTCGATCGCCGTCTTGCAGTCGGCGAAGGTCGAGCACTCGGTACCGCCGTCAGCACCCGACACCGCGGCCATGTTGGCCTGGATGGTGCCGGAGTCCGTTCCGCCGCCCTTCACCGCGGCGAGCGCGGCGAGCATGGTGGCGTCGTACGACTCCTGTGCGTACGAGTAGTCGGTCAGCGCCGAGCCCGCGCTCTCCTGGTAGTAGGTGTTGAAGCGCTCCTGCAGGTCGGACGACGGGAACGCACCGGGGATGGTGCCCTGGGCGCCCTCGAGGGTGCCCGGGTCGAAGTCCTCGCTGTAGTCGGCCGTGTTGCCGTCGGACATGTAGATGCTGGTCATGTCCGCACCCTGGGCGACGAGCTCGGGGACGATCGACTTGGTCTCGTCGAACGCGAGGATCACGATCGCGTCGGGGTCGGTGGCCAGGGCCGCCGTCACCTCGGACGAGAAGGTGGTCTGACCGGGAGGGAACTCCTGGCCTTCGCCGGTGCCGCCGTAGACGACGGTGCCGCCCGAGGCCTCGACGGACTCCTGCACGGAGTCGCGGAGACCGGTGCCGTAGGTGTCGTTGAAGACGAGGAACGCGACGTTGGCGCGACCGTCGTTGACGATCTGGGTGCCGAGCGCCGACCCCTGGACGGAGTCCGGCGGCGCGGTGCGGAAGTAGTACGACGAGTAGCCGCTGAGCGAGGACGCCGTGTTGGCAGGCGAGATCTCGACGATGCAGGCGGCGGTCAGCTGGTCGATGACGTTCAGCGTGACGCTGGACGACTCGGCGCCGATCGCGACCGGGACCTTCGCGTCGATGAGCTGCGTCGCTGCGGCACTCGAGACGGTGAGGTCGTTGCTGTCGCCGGAGTCGGTGCGGGGTTCGACCGTGACGTCCTGGTCGAGCACGCCACCGGCGGCGTTGATGTCCTCGACGGCGAGACCGATGCCGGCCTCGGCGGGCGGAGCGAGGTAGGCGAGGGTTCCCGTGTTCGGCAGGATCGTGCCGATGCGGAGCGCGTCCTGTCCGGGGCTGCTGGGAGCCTCGCACGATGCTGCGGGGTCGGCCTTCTGCGAAGCCGAAGGCGACGACGACGCGCCGTCCTCCGGAGTCGACGACGTCGACGAACAGGCGGCCAGCAAGACGGAGGCGGCCCCTGCGAGCGCCAGAGCCTTCAGGCCTTTGGTGGATCGGATCATCCGTAGTCCCTTTCGTGAAGCGCGGAGAGCCGGACCGACACTAGGCAGACGGTCCTCGCGATTGAGTAGAAACTAGGGCTGGATTGTTTCTGGCGTGTGTTCTGGTCGTCACTGGACCGTTTCGTTAGCAATTCGTGACTTGCGCTCAATACCGCGATTCCGCCGCGACGATCGCACCGCGTCGGTGGAGAGCACGATGAGCGCGACCCAGACGATCGCGAAGCCGATCCAGCGGGTGACCGGCATCTCTTCGTGCAGCAGCACCACGCCGACGATCAGCTGCAGCACCGGTGCGAGGTACTGCGTGAGACCGATCGTGGCCAGAGGGAGACGACGCGCGGCGGCGGCGAAGAGGAGCAGCGGCACCGCGGTGACGACGCCCGAGCTGATCACGGTCAGGGTGTGGACGACCGAGACGGAGCCGAAGACGACCCCGCCGCCCACCCCCGTGACGGCCATGACGACGAGCGCCGCCCCGGCCACCGGGGTCATCAGCATCGTCTCGAGCGTGAGACCGCCGACGGCGTCGACCCGCCCGCCGACCTGCTTCTTGACGAGACCGTAGAGACCGAACGAGGACGCGAGCACGAGCGACACCCACGGCACGTCGCCGGTGCCGATCGCGATGACCAGCACGGCGACGCCGCTGAGGGCGACGGCCGCCCACTGCGCGGGGCGCAACCGCTCGCGCAGGACGACGACGGCCAGCAGCACGGTCACGATCGGGTTGATGAAGTACCCCAGAGCGGCCTCGACGACGTGCCCGGCGAGGGCGGCGGTGATGAAGACCGTCCAGTTGACGACGATGAAGACGCCGGCGAGCCCCATGGTCGCGACGAGGCGGGGCTGCCGCAGCAGGCGGACGAATGCGGGGAAGCCCCTGGTCGCGGCGAGCAGCGCGAGGCAGAACACGAGCGAGAAGACGATGCGCCAGGCGACGATCTCGAACGGCCCCGACGGCGACATCAGCAGGAAGAACACGGGCAGGACGCCCCAGAGACCGTAGGCGCCGACCGCGAACGCGAGCCCGGATCGGGCGGCCCCGCCGGCGGCACCGGGCGAGCCGCCGCCCTGCGTCTCGGAGACGAGCGGGGCGGCGGGAGCCGAGGAGGCGCGGGGGCGGCTGGTGGTCACGTCACGACTGTAGGCCGGGCGACCGACACCGCGACACGTCCACCTCCGACAGGGTGGCGCGTCCGACCGCCGGTCTCGGGAGGCGCGACCTGTGGAGGAGGCGACCCGCGCCTCCTGCGGTCCCCCTCAACGACGAGAACCCCCGCCGAAGCAGGGGTTCTCGTGGAGCTGTGTCGAACGACTAGCGGACGACGACGGCGAGGACGTCGCGAGCCGAGAGGACGAGGAAGTCCTCTCCGCCGTACTTGACCTCGGTTCCGCCGTACTTGCTGTAGATGACCTTGTCGCCGACGGCGACGTCGAGCGGCACACGGTTGCCGTTGTCGTCGATGCGACCCGGACCGACGGCGACGACGTCGCCCTCTTGGGGCTTCTCTTTCGCGGTGTCGGGGATCACAAGGCCGGAAGCCGTGGTCTGCTCGGCTTCGACCTGCTGGATGACGATGCGATCTTCGAGCGGCTTGATGGAGACCGACACGGTTGCCTCTACTTTCTCGGAACTTCGAAAAACGTGGGTTGGCACTTGCCACGTGCGAGTGCCAGAAACAACTGTAGGGCGTCACTGGCACTCGGTCAATCCGAGTGCCAGTGATGCGCGTCGGTCTCGTCGACCCCGGGCCCCGGACCTCGGCGGATGCGTGAGACTGGACGACATGGATGCGTCGGAGCTGCTCGAAGTCCTCTCTCCCGAGGGGCTGCGGCTGCTCGACTCCCTCCCCCCGTGGCGGGCCTCCGACGACGTCGTGTCGTCGGTCGCCGCGCTGCGGAAGCAGGGCCACCCCGCCGAGCGCGTGTCGGCCGTGCTGACCCAGGCGCGCCTCCGCAGCAAGGCGGAGGGGAAGTTCGGCGAGTTCGCCAGTCGCATGCTCTTCACCGAGGCCGGTCTCGAGCAGGCCACGCGCCTCGGCGTCGCCGCCCGCCATGCCGACCGCTACCGCTCGGCCGGACTCACCAGCGTCGCCGACCTCGGCTGCGGCATCGGCGGCGACGCCCTGGCCTTCGCGGCCCTCGACCTCGACGTGCTGGCCGTCGACCGCGACGAGGTGACCGCCGCCGTGGCGTCGTACAACCTGTCCCCGTGGTCGTCGTCGCGAGTCCGTCAGGGCGACGCCGAGACGACCGACCTGACCGATGTGCAGGGGGTGTTCCTCGACCCGGCGCGCCGCACCGGCGGGCACAGCGCCACGAAGCGGATCGCCGACCCCGCCGACTGGTCGCCGTCGCTCGACGTCGCGTTCGCCTTCGCCGAACGCCTGCCGACGGGCGTGAAGCTCGGACCGGGGATCGACCGCGACCTCCTGCCCCGCGACGCCGAGTGCCAGTGGATCTCGGTCGATCGCGACGTGGTCGAGGCCGGGGTCTGGTTCGGACCGCTCGCACGGGCCGGGGTGGGCCGGTCCGCCCTGGTGATCAGCGCCTCCGGGGCGGCGGAGCTGACGGCGCCCGCCGACTCGGACGACGTCGAGGTGGGCGATCTCGGCGAATGGCTGTACGAACCCGACGGCGCCGTGATCCGCGCGCGTCTGATCGGCGACCTGGCCCGCTCGATCGACGCCCGCATGATCAGCCGCGACATCGCCTGGCTGACGACCGACCAGCGGATCGAGACCCCGTTCGCCCAGGGCTTCCGGGTGATCGAGACGTTCCCCCTCGACGAGCGGACCCTCAAGCGCGAGCTGCGGACGCGGGGCATCGGCCGCCTCGAGATCAAGAAGCGGGGAGTCGACGTCGACCCCGCCACGTTCCGCAAGCGCCTCTCGCTGCAGGGTTCGGGGTCGGCCACGCTCGTGCTGACCAGGGTCGCCGGGCGGCACACGGCGCTGCTCTGCGAACGCGCCTGACCCCCGCCACGACGACGGAGGCCGGCGCACCCGAGGATGCGGCGGGCTCCGTCGCGGCGCCGGGCCTGCGGGTCCGGAG